>NZ_MKGS01000064.1:0-7280 GCF_002836905.1 Pseudomonas sp. 43NM1
CCTTGAACGTCAGCGGTTCGCTGGCGAGTGCCAACGTCGCCGTCAATAGCGGCGCGACCCTGACTGGCAGCGGTGCGCTCGCAGGCGCGGTTAATGTTTCCGACGGCGGTCACCTTGCACTGGCGACCGGCAGCACGCTGTCGGTGGGTGCGTTGGCGTTGAGCGGCAATTCCAGCCTCGATGTCGGCCTCGGTGTGCCCGTGGTCGGCGGCGGTAACGCGCTGCTGAATGTCGGCGGCAACTTGACCCTCGACGGTGCCTTGAACGTCAGCGACATCGGCGGTTTTGGCAGCGGCGTGTATCGGCTGATCGACTACGTCGGCGGCTTGACCGACAACGGTCTGCAGGTCGGCAACGTGCCGGGCAGTGTGCTGCCGGGTGATCTGCAAGTGCAGACTGCGCTGGCCAATCAGGTGAACTTGCTGGTAACCGCACCGAACGTCACCGTGCAATTTTGGGACGGCGCGCAATTGCTCGGCAACGGCGCGGTCGATGGCGGCAGCGGCACGTGGGGCAGCGGCACTAGCAACTGGACCAACGTCAACGGCACCGCCAATCAGGCGTGGGCCAACAGCTTTGCGGTGTTCCAGGGCACGGCGGGTGATGTCACTCTCAACGGTGCGCAAGCGATCACCGGCATGCAGTTCGCCAGCAACGGCTACCGCTTGTTGAACGGCACGGCCGGCGAACTGACGCTGGTCAACGGCAGCCTCGGCAACTCGACGTTCCGCGTCGATCCGAACGCTACCGCGACCGTCGACGTAGCGATCAATGGCGCCGGCACTTTGGGCAAATACGACGCCGGCACTTTGGTGCTCAACGGCGTCAACGGCTACACCGGCGGCACCGCGCTGAACGGCGGCACGCTGGTGGTGGGCAATAACGCGGCGCTCGGCAGCGGCGCATTGACCGCCGCCGACGGCACCACGCTGGACAGCAATACTGCCGTCAACCTGGCCAACGCAGTGCTGTTGAACGGTGGATTGAATGTCGGCGGTTCCAACGCCTTGACCCTCAACGGCGTGGTCAGCGGCAGCGGCAGATTGAGCAAAAACGGCTTGGCGCGGCTGACCTTGAACGGCAGCAACACCTACGCCGGCGGCACTCAATTGAATGCCGGCACGCTGGTGCTCGGCAACAACAGCGCAATCGGCACTGGCGCACTGGACGTCGCTGGCACCGCGCAACTGGACAGCACGGCCGCGCTGCAACTGGCCAACAGCATCAACCTCGGCGGCCAGTTGAGCCTCGCGGGTGCGCAGGACACCACACTCAGCGGCGTCATCGCCGGCAGCGGCAGCCTGGTGAAAAACGGCAGCGGCGCTTTGTCGCTCAGCGGGTCCAACACCTACAGCGGCGGCACCACGCTGAACGGCGGCAGCACCCGCGGCACCACCGCCAGCCTGCAAGGCGCGATCGTCAACAACGCCGCGCTGACCTTCGAGCAAACCAGCGACGGCACCTACACCGGCAACCTCACTGGCGCCGGCACGCTGAACAAAACCGGGACCGGCGAATTGTTGCTCACCGGCACCAACAGCTTTACCGGCGACACCAACGTGCAGGCCGGTTCGCTGATGGTCGACGGCACGCTGAACAGCGCCAATGTCACCGTCGCCAGCGGCGCCACTCTCGGTGGCAGCGGGCAACTCGGCGGCGCCGTGCAACTGGCCAGCGACGCAACATTGGTCGGTGGCGGCAACGTGGCGCCGCTGTCATTCGGCACGCTGGCGTTGGCCTCGGGCACGGTGCTCGACTTCACTCTTGGCGCGGCGACGGCTTCGACCAATGTGGTGAATGTCGCCGGTAACCTGACCCTCGACGGCACGCTGAACATCACTGATGGCGGCGGCTTTGGCACGGGCGTCTATCAACTGTTTCGCTACGGCGGTGCCCTGACCAACAATGGTTTGATCTACGGCAGCTTGCCCGGCGCGGTATTGCCGGCGAGCCTGACCTTGCAAACGGCGTTGGCCAATCAGGTCAATCTGCTGGTGGAAAGTGCGCCGGGCCAAGTGCAGTTCTGGAACGGCGACAAAACCAATGCTGACGGCACAATTGGCGGCGGCAGCGGCACCTGGGGTTCGGACACCAACTGGACCAACGCCAACGGCACCGTCAGCGAGGATTCGAACAATCAGTTCGCAGTCTTTGGCGGGCAGGGCGGCACTGTCACCGTGGTCGGCAATCAGGGCTTTACCGGGTTGCAAGTGCTCGACAACGGTTATCGCCTGGTCGCAGGCGCGGACGGCAGTTTGAGCCCGATCAATGCGCTCGATGGCAGTCTGGCGGCCGTGCGCGTCAACAGCGGCGTGACCACGGAAATCGCCGCGCCGCTGGTGGGCACTGGCGGGATCGAGAAACTCGATTCCGGCACGTTGGTGCTCAGCGGCGCCAACACCTATAGCGGCGGCACCATTGTCAGCGGCGGCACGCTGGTCGGTAATACTGCCAGCCTGCAGGGTCGCTTCCTGGTCAATGCGCGGATGCTGTTCGCCCAACTCAGTAGCGGCCGGTTCAACGGCGTGCTCAGCGGCACCGGCAACGTGGTCAAGCAGGGCGCAGGTCTGTTGTTGCTGACCGGTGATCAGCCGTTCAGCGGCACAGTCGATGTCGAGCAAGGCACGTTGCAAGTCGGCGACAGCAGCACGCCAAGCACCCTCGGTGGCCAGGTCAATGTCGCCAATGGCGCGGCGTTGAGCGGCAATGGCAGCGTCGGTTCGATCAACAACAACGGGCTGGTGGTCTCCGGTGCCAATGCCAGGGTGCTGCGCGTCGCCGGCAACCTGACCAACGCGCCAACCGGTGTGCTGGCGCTGACCGTCACTTCGCCAACCGTCACGCCTTTGGTGGTCGGTGGTGCGGCAACCCTCGGCGGCGGCTTGGTGGTAAACAATCTGCTGCCCTATACCGGCGATGCGTCCTACGCGCTGATCACGGCGGGCGGCGGCGTCAACGGTACGTTCAGCGCCACCGATCTGCCGGAGCAGGCGTTCCTCGACACTTCGCTGGTGTACAACGCCAACGAGGTGGCACTGAACGTCAGCCGCAATCAAAACTCGTTCGCCGCGGTCGCTGCTACCAGCAACCAACGCGCAGCCGCTTCGGCGCTGAGCAGTAACGGTGTGGCGGGCGCAGCGTTGCAAAACGAGATCGTCAACCTGAGCAGCGCCGGTGCCCGTGCGGCATTCGACAGTCTGTCCGGGGAGATTCACGCGAGCACCGCCAGCGCGATTCTCGAAGATTCGCGCTACATCCGCGACGCGGTCAACGACCGCATGCGCCAGCCGTCCTGCAGTGGGCCGGATGATCCGCGCCGCGCGTTGGCGCCTAGCGAAAATCGCCTGACCAGTGGCGGCTGCCACGGCGAAATGGTCGGCTGGATGCGCGCACTTGGCGCCTGGGGCGAGATGGACGGGGGCAATGGCGCCGCCAGTCTTGATCGCAACCTCAGCGGTTTCATGCTCGGCACCGACAAGCAGATCGACGCTCAGTGGCGTGCCGGGATGGCCGCCGGTTACACCCGCAGCGACCTCGACGCGCACGACCGTCGCTCCGACGCCACGGTCGAAAGCTACCACTTGGCGGCTTACCTCAACTCGCAGTTCGATGCCTTGGCGGTGCGTTTGGGCGCGGCTTACAGCTGGCACGACATCGAGACCAAACGCGACGTCAACGTCGGCGCCTACAACGATCGGTTGAAAGGTGATTACGACGCGCGCAGCGCCCAGGTGTTCGGCGAAGTCGGTTACACCGTCGAAGCGGCCGGCATTGCCCTGGAACCGTTCGCCGGCCTGTCCTACGTCAATTACGACAGCGACACGGTGCGTGAGAAGGGCGGCGTCGGGCGCCTGAAAGCGGATTCCAGTCAGGACATCACGTTCTCGACCCTGGGCCTGCGCGCCGGCAAAGTCATCACCCTAGCCAACGGCGGGCAATTCACCCCGCGCGCGGCCATCGGCTGGCGCCACGCGTTCGGCGACACCAAACCGGATGCCGACCTGAGCTTCATCGACGGCGGCGCTTCGTTCACCACCCAAGGCGTACCGATCGCCAAGGACAGCGCGCTGCTGGAGGCGGGCGTGGACTTCCAGATCAGCCCGACCGGCAAACTCGGTCTGGGCTACTCGGGGCAGGTCTCGGGTAAAAACGAGGACCACGCGATGACCATCAGCTTCAGCCTCGGCTTCTGATCGCGGGAGAAGTGTTTTAGCCGCCCGCAAGGGCGGTTTTTTTTGTGCGGTCAGTCGAGGCGGTGTGTTGATCGTTCCAACGCTCTGCGTGGGAACGATCATATTTCTTGCGTGAGCCTGCTCGCGATGCGGCCCGAAAGGTCGAGATCAATCCGGTCTGCTAGAATCGCCGGCAATTGACCCCACAAGGTGCACCCATGAGCGAGCCGATTCGTCTGACCCAATACAGCCACGGCGCAGGATGCGGTTGCAAGATTTCCCCGCAGGTCCTGGAAGTGATCCTGGCCGGCAGCGGCGCGCAAAACCTCGACCCGAACCTCTGGGTCGGCAACGCCTCGCGCGACGATGCGGCGGTCTACGCCATCGACGACGAACGCGGCGTAGTCTCCACCACTGACTTCTTCATGCCGATCGTCGACGACCCGTTCGACTTCGGCCGCATCGCCGCCACCAACGCGATCAGCGACATCTACGCGATGGGCGGCGATCCCTTGATGGCGATCGCGATCCTCGGCTGGCCGGTCAACGTGCTGGCCCCGGAAATCGCCCGCGAGGTGATTCGCGGCGGTCGCTCGATCTGCGACGAAGCCGGGATTCCGCTGGCCGGCGGCCATTCCATCGACGCCCCGGAGCCGATCTTCGGCCTCGCCGTCACCGGCCTCGTGCAAAAACGCCACATGAAACGCAACGACACCGCCACCGTCGGCTGCCAGTTGTACCTCACCAAACCGCTGGGCATCGGCATCCTCACCACCGCCGAGAAGAAGGGCAAGTTGCGCAACGCCGACATCGGCCTCGCGCGCGACTGGATGTGCACGCTGAACAAACCCGGCAGCCGCTTCGGCAAACTGGCCGGCGTCACCGCGATGACCGACGTCACCGGTTTCGGCCTGCTCGGCCACCTGGTGGAAATGGCCGATGGCAGCAACGTTACCGCGCGCATCGAATACCAACGCGTGCCACGTCTGGCCGGCGTCGAGTATTACCTCGAACAGGGCTGCGTGCCCGGCGGCACCTTGCGCAACTTCGACAGCTACGCGAGCAAACTCGGGCGCCTGCAGGAACTGCACAAACGCGTATTGTGCGACCCGCAAACCAGCGGCGGTCTGCTGATCGCGGTCACGCCCGAGGGTAACGCAGAGTTCCTCGCAGTCGCCGCCGAACTTGGCCTCGATCTTCAGCCAATTGGCGAATTGGTCGAGCGACAGACCAACGCGGTCGAGGTGTTTTGATGCCCATCGAATACACCGATTACCGCGACATCTTTCTCAACGACCGACCGATGATGGACGCGCGCGCGCCGGTCGAGTTTCTCAAGGGCTCGTTCCCCGGCGTGGTCAACTTGCCGCTGATGAACGACCACGAACGCCAGCGCATCGGCACTTGCTACAAACAGCACGGCCAGGAAGCGGCGATCACCCTCGGCCATCAATTGGTCTCGGGCGACATCAAGGCTGAACGTATCCAGGCATGGGCTGATTTTGCCCGAGCGCATCCTGACGGTTATTTGTATTGTTTTCGCGGCGGCTTGCGCTCGCAGACCGTCCAGCACTGGCTCAAGGACGAGGCGGGCATTGACTATCCGCGGATTGGCGGTGGTTATAAAGCCATGCGCACGTTCTTGCTGGAGACGGTCGATCAGGCGATTGCGCAATGCGATTTCGTTCTGCTCGGCGGCATGACCGGCACCGGCAAGACCGAAGTGCTGGTGCAACTGAACAACGGCCTCGATCTGGAGGGTTACGCCAATCATCGCGGCTCCAGTTTCGGCAAACGCGCCACCGGCCAACCCTCGAATATCGACTTTGAAAACCGCCTGGCGGTGGACGTGCTGAAGAAGCGCGCCCAAGGTCTCGAGCAATTTGTGCTGGAAGACGAGAGCCGCGCGGTGGGCAGTTGCGCGTTGCCGCTGCCGCTGTATCAAGGCATGCAGCAGTTCCCGATGGTCTGGCTCGAAGACAGCCTCGAAGGACGCGTCGAGCGGATCTTGCAAGATTACGTGGTCGACCTGTGCGCCGAATTCATTGAGGTGCATGGCGAAGAAGGCTTCGCGCTGTTTTCCGAGCGCTTGCTGGAAAGCCTCAACAACGTGCAAAAACGCCTCGGCGGCGAACGCCATCGGCGCATGTTGCTGCTGATGGAAGAGGCGTTGATCGAGCAGGCGCGCAGCGGTGCGGTGGATCTGCATCGGGCGTGGATCGAGGGTTTGCTCAGCGAATATTACGACCCGATGTATGCCTTTCAGCGTGAGAAAAAAGGCACGCGGATCGAGTTCGCCGGGGAGCGCGGGGCGGTGATTGAGTACCTGCGCGAGCGGAATAGTCGGCGGGTTTGATGTTGTCCGGGCTGACGCTTTCGCGGGCAAGCCTCGCTCCTACAGGGGATTGCATACAACCTGTAGGAGCGAGGCTCGCCCGCGAAGAGGCCCGATCAGCCGCCCAATCCGTTAAAGCAACGCCGCCCCAATCAGCCCGCACACCACACCAATCGCCATCGTCATCAGCGCCACGCTGACCAACACCCGCGTATCGAAATCCTTGCGCAGCATCAGCAGCGAGGGCAGGCTGATGCTCGGCAGCGTCATCAGCAGCGCAACCGCCGGCGCGGTGCCCATGCCCAGGGTCATCATGGTTTGCACGATCGGGATTTCCGCAGCAGTCGGGATCACGAACAGGGTCCCGATGATTGCCAGCGGCACCAGCCACAACAGGCTGTCGGCCATCGCGCCGTCAATGTGCGGGAACACCCAGACGCGCACCGCGCCGAGCACCAGCACCGCCAGGATGTAGATCGGAATGGTGCTCCAGAACAGCTGCCAGATCGTCCGGCCCCAGCGCGTCAGGAAGGGTTGCGAATCGACTTCGCGAGCCTCGGCGACCGCTTCGACGGCAGCTTCAGGCAAGACTTCCGGGCCGGAAATCCGCTGCGCCACCCACGACACCCCGAACACCAGCACGATGCCTGCCACCAGGCGCAACGCGGTGAAACCCCAGCCGAGCACGAACCCCATGAACACCAGCGTCGCCGGGTTGAGCACCGGGTTGCCGATCCAGAACGCCAGCGCGGCACCGACCGAGACATTCTGCC
>NZ_MKGS01000065.1:0-7187 GCF_002836905.1 Pseudomonas sp. 43NM1
GATCTGCTGCCGAACTCAAACCGCACTGAACCGCTCCCCCAGCCCCCGCTCGGCAAACTGCTCAATAATGAAATCGACAAACGCCCGAGTCTTGCCCGGCAACAATTTGTGCTCGGCGTAATAAATCGAAATGTTGCCATCGTCGACATACCAATCCGGCAACACCCGCTGCAAGGTCCCGGCCTGCAGGTAACCGACGGCAAACGGCAAACTCACCAGCGCAATGCCCAAACCCTGCGCTGCGGTCGCGCACGCCGCTTCCGAATCGCTCATGGTCATCCGCGGCTTGAGCACCAGCGGGCTGTGTTGCCGGGTGCGGCTGGTCAGTTGCCAGGAGCGCACGCGACCGGTTTGCGGCGAGCGGATCAAAATCCCGTCACAGCGCTCGAGTTCGTCCGGGCCGACAATCGCCTCACGCTGCGCCAGATAATCCGCCGACGCCACCAACACCCGATGCGCCGGGGTCAACTTGCGCGCCACCACGCCTTGCGGCAATTCAAAGCCGCCGCCAATGGCCGCGTCGAAGCCCTGCCCGATCAGGTCAACCTGGCGATTATCGAAATGCCAATCCGGATTGATCGCCGGAAAACGCCGCAAGAATTCCCCGAGCAACGGCACCACATATAAGCGCCCGAACACCGTGCCCATGCTTACTTTCAGCGTGCCGGCCGGCCGTCCTTCAGCACTGGCCAGATTGGCCACGGCGTTCTGAATGGTGTACAGGCTGGCACTGACCTCGCTCAAAAACAGCTGACCGGCCTCGGTCAATGTCAGGCTGCGGGTACTGCGCTGAAACAACCGCACGCCAAGGCGCGCCTCAAGTTTGGCGACGCTTTTGCCAACAGCGGCGGGCGTCAGACTGAGGCGCCGCGCGGCCTCGGCAAAGCTGCCGACTTCGGCGCTGCGGACGAAGCATTCGATGCTGCTGAAGTTTTCCATGGTTGCCACTATAAACTTTTGGTTTACACAGACAATCGTAATTATGGTCTACACAGGAGGTAATGCGCGGCCGATACTCGACGCCAACCACAAGGCATCCTGCCTTGAATTTCTGGAGATCGACATGACCACGCAAAATCTCAGCGGCAAAGTAGCTCTCATTCAAGGCGGATCCCGCGGCATCGGCGCCGCCATCGTCAAACGCCTGGCCGCCGAAGGCGCGACCGTTGCCTTCACCTACGTCAGCTCAAGCGCAAAAGCTGAAGAGCTGCAAAACAGCATCACCGGCAGTGGCGGCAAAGCCTTGGCGATCAAGGCTGACAGCGCCGACGCCGAAGCCATTCGCAACGCCGTGACCGCTACTGTCGAAGCCTTTGGCCGCCTCGACATCCTGGTCAACAACGCCGGTGTGCTGGCCGTCGCCCCGTTGGAAGAATTCAAACTGGAAGATTTCGACCAGACCCTGGCCATCAACGTACGCAGCGTATTCATCGCCACTCAGGCTGCCGCTAAACACATGACCGAGGGCGGCCGCGTGATCAACATCGGCAGCACCAACGCCGACCGCATGCCCTTCGCCGGTGGCGGCCCGTACGCCATGAGCAAAGCAGCGCTGGTCGGCCTGACCAAAGGCTTGTCGCGCGATCTCGGCCCGCGCGGCATCACCGTCAACAATGTGCAACCGGGCCCGGTCGACACCGACATGAACCCGGCCAGCGGCGACTTCGCTGAAAGTCTGATCCCGCTGATGGCTGTCGGCCGTTACGGCAAAGTGGAAGAAATCGCCAGTTTCGTCGCCTACCTGGCCGGCCCGGAAGCGGGCTACATCACCGGCGCGAGCCTGACGATCGATGGCGGTTTCGGCGCTTGATGCGTTAGAAGCCATCCAAATGTGGGAGCGAGCCTATTCGCTCCCACTTTTTTTGCATCAGGCCCATTCAAGCGCCGGCAGACCACACGCACTCGGGGTGAATGCTTTCAACGTACGAAGAATCCCATCGGCGTGTGCGTATTTTTCATCGGCCATGGCCGCATCCGGGATCGCAATCGCGGTCATCCCCGCCGCTTTCGCTGCGGTCACGCCAAACGGCGAATCCTCGAACACCAGGCAATCCTGCGGCGCGACACCGAGACGGCGGGCGGCGGTCAGGAAGATATCCGGCGCCGGTTTCGCCGCGCCGACTTCCGGGTCATCGGCCGTAACGACGAAGTCGAACAGCGCAAACCAGTCACGGTGCAGGGTGGTTTTCTGGCCGAACGATTGGCGCGAAGAACTGGTGCCCACCGCAATCGGAATGTTGTTGGCCTTCAAATGCCGCACCAGTTCTTCAGCGCCAGGCATCGCCAATGCCGAGGGAAAACGCTCGCGCATCAGCGGTTCACGGATCACCAGAAACTCTTCGGCGGTGATCGGCAAATCCAGCGCTTCGACC
Organism: Pseudomonas sp. 43NM1; assembly: GCF_002836905.1. Classification (NCBI taxonomy): domain Bacteria; kingdom Pseudomonadati; phylum Pseudomonadota; class Gammaproteobacteria; order Pseudomonadales; family Pseudomonadaceae; genus Pseudomonas; species Pseudomonas sp. 43NM1. The sequence continues at coordinate 2,373 of NZ_MKGS01000065.1, forward strand.
ACGTAACGCGCAAGGTCGCCAGCGCCGCGGCCAATGATGTTTTGCTTCACGCTCCAGTCAAAGGTGCGGCCGTACCGTTCGACGATCATCGACGTGACTTCGGTGTAGATGCCTTCCGTATCCAGCAACAAACCATCCATGTCGAAAATAACGGCCTTGATCGGGCCAAACGCTTTCAGTGGTGCATTCATCGCATCTGATCCGTTCTTGATGACATCCCAGGCGGCTCAGCTACGGCCATGACTCGGATCGATTAAAGGGTTCAGCAGCATAACGAGCGCGGCCCGCCTGGGGCAACCGGGAAAATCCGTCGGGTAAAAATCGTCATTCGCGTGCTCGTCGTCATTTAGCGAATATCCCTACAGCATTCACCTCTTTTCCCGACTTCTTTCTCGGCTGATGCAACGCAAAGTCTGGCGCTCCTTAATGCTGAGCGCGAGTGACTGCGAATGTTCGACCCCAATCGACTGCTGGCCCTGAATAACACCATCGGCCTGCTGGTGGTTGCCGCGATGAACCCGCAGCGGCCTGACGTCGAAAGCGTGCTCGGCGAGTTCCGCCTCTGCCTTAACGACTACGAACGCTGGGCGGAAAACTTCTGGAGCGGCTGGGCGCTGGATGTCGAGCAAGTATTCGAGGTTGGCAACGATGTTCGCCTCAGCGCGCCGCTGAAACCGGATAAACCCGTCAGTTCAGTAGTTGCCCAATGCAGCGCGGCCGGCTCACTAACCCTGGTGCACATGTTCGACGCCGCGCGGTTCGTGCCGATCGGCAATACGCCGGTGATGCTCGAACCGGTGATCGCGGAACGCGACGGCCAGCTGACACTCGGCGAGCCAGTCCACGAGACCATTGGCCCGAGCGGCATTCTCGAAGTTTCCGGTTGCCCGCGGGGCCAGCGTTATCGCATCACCTTCTTTCCCGATGTGTCCGCCGAGCACGTCAAAGTGCTTTACGCCTCCTATCAGGGCTTGCTCGACGAACTCGAGGGCTGGCTGCGCGCGGAGTGGAGCAACCAATTCGAGCCGCTGTGGACAGAATTCGCCAGTGGCGGATTTCTCGAGCGCTACGGTCAACTGCAAGAGGCCGATTGGCGCGGCGTCGGCAACTCGTTGCAAGGCGTCTGGGATGAAGTGAAACAGGTCTACGAGTTGCTCGCCGACTTGCAGGCCAACAGCGAAAAATTGCTGGAATACATTTCCCAGGCTGAGTTGGATGCCTTGCTCGACGCCTCGGCTGAAGCCATCGCCAACGGCTTGCTGGTATTGAGCGATGAGCCGCTGCTGTTTATTCACCTCGCCGCGCTCACCAGTTGGCTGAAGATGCTGCCGCCGCAGTTTGCCGCTGAAGTGGTGGCGCAAATCCGCACTGACCTGCTGATCGCCTTCCTCCTGACAATCGTCACGCGCCGCCTGGGCCTGAAGCTCGGGTTGAGCGCGCAGATCCTCGGCAAGATCAAATCCCCTCGAGCGCGGCAATGGCTGGCGGCCGCGACGTTGCGCTTGAGCGAACTGAGCTCCGACTCTCGCCTCGACGGCCATGCCGCCGCGTTCAAACCGTTGGCGGTCAATGCGCGCCAGGCTCCGTTGCGGCCGACACCCACGGTGCCGCTGGACATTCGCAGCGACGACGGCACGGCTTTGCGGGTGAAAAACCCCGCCGCCATTGCTCGCAAAAAAACCGACGCGCAAACGCGAATGGTCCGACAGGAACCGCACGACGATGCGCCGGAACAAGCCAAAAACCCCAACGGCGACAGCGCCGATTGCGCCCCGCTGACCTGTACCAACGGTTGCCCGGTATCGATGGTCACCGGCGAAGAACTGCTGACCCTCACCGATGGCGCGCTCGACGGCGTACTGCCATTCGATTTCACCCGGTTGTACCGCACCAGCGCGGCGGAACTCGACTGCGGACTGGGCTGGGGCTGGAGCCATTCGCTGGCGCAGCGCCTGGAATTCGACGGCGATAAAGTCGTCTGGATCGACCACGAGAACCGCCGCACGCCCTTCCCCCTGCCGAACATCGAACGCCCGACGATCCACAACAGCCTCTCGCGAGCGGCGATCTATCTGGGCGACAACGCACAAGAACTGATCGTCGCAATGGCTGGCGAGGCGCCGCGGTTTTATCACTTCCACAACGGCCAACTGACGGCGATCAGCGATGCGTATGACAACCGCCTGCTGATCACCCGCGATCGGACGGAGCGCATTCAACGCCTGGATAACGGCGCTGGACGCTCGCTGCTGCTCAGCTACGAACGCGGACATCTGACCGCAATCGAGTATCAGCTCTTTCGCCCCGCCGACATGCTGAGCGATGCCTGGCGCACCGAACAGACGCTGGTTTCCTATCGCTACGACGCGCGTCATCACTTGGTCGAAGTCGCCAATGCCGCGGGCGAAAGCGAGCGTTACGACTACGACGACCAGCACGTCATCCTCCAGCGGCAATTGGCCGGTGGCGCGAGTTATTTCTGGGAGTGGGAAAGGTCGGGCAAGGCTGCGCGATGCATCCGCCACCGCGCAACGTTTTCGCAGATGGACACCGCTTATACCTGGGATGACCAGGGCGGCGTGGTGGTGAAAAACGTCGATGGCAGCGAAGAAACTTACGTCCACGACGATAAGGCGCGACTGGTGCGGCGCGTCGAGCCGGGCGGCGGCGAACACCTCAAGCGTTACGACGAACAGGGTCGGTTGATTGCCGAGCAGGATCCGCTCGGGGCAATTACCCACTATCGCTACGACGACATCGGACGGCTGATCGCCTCAATTCCTCCCGAAAGTGAGCCGACGTCCTACGAATACCGTAATGGTTTCCTGCATGCGCGGCGTCGCGGCAAAGCAGTCTGGAAATATCAGCGCAACGCCGAGGGTGATGTGACCGAGGCGACCGACCCCGACGGTCAGGTCACGCACTATCACTACGATTCTCGCGGCCGCTTGTTGTCGACCCGCTACCCGGATGCCAGTCGGCACCTGCTGGTCTGGAATGATCTCGGGCAATTGGTCGAAGAGACCTTGCCGGATGGCGGGCAGCGTTATTTTTCCTACGACTCACTGGGGCGACGGGCTACCAGCAAGGACGAACATGGCGCGATCACGGCCTATCGATGGGACGCCATTGGCCGACTGATCCAGACCACGCTTCCTACAGGCGCGACGCGCGCATTCAGTTACAACGCCTACGGCAAGGTGACGGCTGAGCAGGACGAACTCGGTCGCATCACCCTTTACGAATATGCCGACGACCTGCATCTGGTCAGCCGCCGGACCAATCCTGACGGCACGCAACTGAGTTACCGCTACGACAATGCGCAGCTGTTGCTGACGGAAATCGAGAATGAGTCCGGCGAGAAATATCAGCTGGATTACACGCCTGACGGATTGATCCGACAAGAAAGCGGATTTGATGGTCAACGCACGGCGTATGCCTACGACGCCTGCGGACACCTGCTGGAGAAAACCGAGTTCGGCGATGACGGTTCGCAGCTGATCACCGGTTATCAGCGCGATGCCTCAGGTCGGTTGCTGGTTAAAACACTGCCCGATGCAAGCACCGTCGAATATCGCTACGACAGCCTCGGGCGCCTGGTCAGCGTCGACGACAGTCACGATCACCCGTTGGAATTCGAGTACGACCTGCAGGACCGGCTGATCACCGAGCATCAGGGCTGGGGCACTTTGCGTTATGGCTATGACGCGTGCGATCAGCTCAACCACATGCGCCTGCCCGACGGCAGCAAACTCGACTACCACCACGCCAAGGGCGGCGCGCTGACGGCCATCGACTTGAACGGTGCGCAGCTGACAACGCACACCTTTTCCGCTGGCCGCGAACAGCAACGCCAACAAGGTCTGCTGCTCAGTGATTACCAATACGACGAACAGGGTCGCCTCAAAGCCCATTCCGTCAGCCAACAACGTCAACCGCTGTACCGCCGCGATTATGCCTACAGCGCCAACGGCAACCTCGACCGCATCGCCGACACCCGGCATGGCCAGCGCAGCTATCAATACGATGCGCTCGACCGCCTGATCCGCGTCCGTCATTCCCGCGACCACCTGCCGGAAATCTTCGCCCACGACCCTGCCGGCAATTTGCTGATGCAGGACCGCCCCGGCGCGGCGAAAGTGCGGGGTAACCGTCTGCTGATGCAGGGTGATCGGCATTACGACTATGACGCCTTCGGCAACCTGATCCGCGAACGGCGCGGCACCGCGCAAAAACTCGTCACCGAATATCGCTACGACTGCCAGCACCGACTAGTCGGCGTCACGCTTCCTGATGGCCGCTGCGCCAGTTATCGCTACGACGCCTTCGGCCGCCGAATCGCGAAAACCGTCGATGGCAAAACCACCGAATTTTTCTGGCAAGGCGATCACCTGGTCGCGGAAAGCGGCCATGAACATCACCGCAGCTATGTCTACGAACCCGGCACCTTCCGCCCGCTGGCCATGCTCGACGGCAAAGGCTCGCGCAAGGCCTGCCCGTTCTACTACCAACTCGACCACCTCGGTACACCACAAGAACTGACCGACTACAGCGGCGAAATCGTCTGGGCCGCCCAATACACCGCCCACGGCCGACTCACCCGCTTAAACCGCGACACCGACCAAGTGCTGGATCAACCGCTGCGTTTTCAGGGCCAGTACTTCGACGCGGAAACGGGCCTGCATTACAACCGCCATCGGTATTACAACCCTGATGTCGGGCGATATCTGACGCCGGACCCGGTGAAATTGGCTGGCGGGGTTAATGGTTATCGGTATGCGGTGAACCCGACGGGGTGGGTTGATCCGTTGGGGT
>NZ_MKGS01000066.1:0-7187 GCF_002836905.1 Pseudomonas sp. 43NM1
GTGCTCGGCAACCAGAACAGCGAGCGCGGCTTGATCGGCAGCCGCGAAGAACGCGAAGCGCTGGTGCCCGCCCACAGCGGCGCCATCGAGTTGCCGACGGTCGACGTGGTCTGGTGGAACACCTTCGAGGATCATCTGGAACACAGCAGCCTGCCGGCGCGCACCCTGCAAGTGCTGAACAATCCGAGCCTGATGGTCGATACGCCGACCGGCAGCCCGCAAGTGGTCTACGGCGCCGACAGCGAAGCGCTGTGGTGGTGGAAACTCAGCACAATGATTCTGGCCTGCACCACCCTGCTCGGTTTTGGCTTGTGGTGGCGCGCGCGCTGGCAACCGGCGATCCTGCGCGCGGCGCAAACCGGGCCGAGCCCGCGCAGCGTGCTCGACGACCTCAAACGCGCCTGCCAGGCTAACGACCCCCACGCCACCCGCCAGGCACTGGATGCCTGGGCGCGGCAACAACCGGAAACCCTCGCCGAAATGGCCGCGCGGTTTGTGCCGCTGTCGGATGCGCTGGACGGCCTGAATGGCGCGCTCTACAGCGAATCCGGCCAGCATTGGCAGGGCGAAGACCTGTGGCGCGCAACACGCGCGATCCCACTGGCAGAACGGGTTCAAGACCCGGTAGGTGATAGCGGCTTGCCGCCGCTGTATCCGAAATAACGCGTTACCGGGCTGCCTGATCTGCAGCGAAGCGATTCCCGGAAAATTCCTACACAAGAAAACGATTCCCCTGACTGCGCCAAGTTGGCGCCCCCCGCAAAGTCCCGTGCCTGAAAAGACACAGGGACATGTGGATGTTGAAGGCTGCCAAAACCGTTGTTTTCAAGCTCGAGCTTGAAGGCTTCCGCCACGCTCTTCAGGTGGTGGAATTTCGCGCAACCGAAGCGCTCAACCAGACCTATGAAGTCGAACTGCAACTGGTCAGCGAGCACCGGGATCTTGATCTCGAAGCGCTTCTGCATCGTCCTGCTTTCCTGTCTTTCGGTGCCGATGGCTCGGGGATTCACGGGCAGGTTTATCGAGTCGCTCAAGGCGATTCTGGCGCTCGCCTGACCAGCTACCAGATCATTCTGGCGCCACACCTCGCCTACCTCGCGCACCGGCATAACCAGCGCATTTTCCAGCAGCAAAGCGTCCCGCAGATCATCGCCAGGATCCTCAGCGATCACGGCATGCAGTCGGATGCCTGGCGTTTTCAACTCAGCGCCGACTACCCGCCCCGCGTTTATTGCGTGCAATACCACGAGAGTGACCTGCACTTCATCCAGCGTTTGTGTGAAGAGGAAGGCCTGCACTTTCATTTCCAGCACAGCGCTGACGGGCACACGCTGGTGTTTGGCGATGATCAGACGGTTTTCCCCCGCCCTGCTGCGCCAACCACCTACGCCCCGGGCAGCGGGATGGTTGCCGAAGCTCCAGTCATCGACCGCTTCCAGGTGCAATTGCACACCCGCACCACCCACGTCAGTCGGCGCGATTACCACTTCGAAAAACCCAACGTACAGTTGCAGGCTGACGCGCGAGAAGCACGATTGCCCGAACTGGAGGATTACGCCTTCCCCGGGCAATTCGTCCATCGTGAGCGGGGCCAACATCTGAGCCAGCGCGCCCTCGAACGCCATCGCGCCGATTACCGCCAGGCTCACGGCCGCAGCGACCAGCCGCTACTGCGCAACGGCAGTTTTCTCGACCTCAGCGAACACCCGCGAGCGGACTGCAACGGCCTATGGTTACTGACTCGCGTAGAGCATTCTGGCCGCCAGCCACAATCGCTTGAGGAAGCTGCGCCCGACGTCAGCTCTGATGAAGGTTTTACCCAGGGTTATCGCAACCATTTCGTTGCGACGCCTTGGGACGTGAATTTCCGTCCGGCGCTGGAGCACCCCAAACCTCGGGTGACCGGCAACCAGCATGCTGTCGTCACCGGCCCCGCTGGCGAAGAGATCTACTGCGACGCCTACGGCCGCGTGAAAGTCCAGATGTTCTGGGATCGCGAGGGACAGAAAAACGAGCAATCCAGTTGCTGGCTGCGAGTGGCAACCCATTGGGCACATGAGCGCTACGGCAGCGTGCAGATTCCGCGCGTCGGCATGGAAGTGTTGGTGGGTTTCAGCGAAGGCGATCCCGACAAACCCTTCGTCCTCGGTTGTCTGCCGAACGCCGCGACGCCGGTGCCGCTGGACCTTCCGGCGCAGCATACGCAAAGCATCCTGCGCAGCCAGAGCAGCCCCGGCGGCGGCGGTTTCAACGAGCTGCGCATCGAGGACCGCGCCGGTGCCGAGGAAATTGCCCTGCGCGCCCAGCGCGATTTCGTCCAGTTGGTGCTCAACGACGAACGCATTCAGGTCGACAACCAGCGCAGCGTGGTCGTCGGCGGCATCGCCAGCCACGACCTGCGCGGCGAAGAACAGCACCTCACCCACGGCAATCGCCTCACCGAACTGAAACAGGACGACCACCTGCTGGTGCTCGGCGACCAGCACATTCGCGTCAGCAGTCAGCGGCTTAACGCCACGCAGCAAATCCACCTCAGCGCCGGCCAGCAAGTGGTTATTGATGGCGGAGCGCACCTGACGGTCAAGGCCGGCGGGCATTGGCTGACGCTCGGGCCGGACGGCATTTTCAGCAGCGTGGCAATTGTCGAGGGCGGCGCTCCAGCGACGACGATGCCAGCGGAGCCGTTGATACCGGGCGCGCTGCCGTTGCTCAAAGTGACGTTCGACCCGGCGCAGCAACGCCACGCACTGGTGGCAACGCGCAGCTCGCGTTGCCTTATTTGCGAGGCGGCCCAGGCATGACGCTCTCGACCTCTCTGCCCGCAGACCTGCCGTGGGGCAAACATCAGGCTTTGCTGTTGCTCGATGGCGCAACCGTCAGCGATTTGCCGCAACGCCTGAAACAACTGAGCCCCGGCGCCACTACGGTTGCCTTGTACGACTGCCCGTCCTTCACCGACCTGCGAGATATCTCGCCGGTTCTAGCCACCGTGCAATCAGTCGACGAGCCACTTTTGCAGTTCTATCTCCAGCACGCGCACGAAGAATGGGCCGTGCTGCTGTTCAGCGCGGATTCGGTGCACGCAGTGGCTCAGCACTTGCGCAAATTGCTGACCGTCGAGTTGCCCGAAGGGTTGCCAGTGTTCCTGCGTCTGGCCGACGCCGCCGTCGCCCGAGCGCTGTTCGGCAGCGGCGATCAGCGCTTGTTCGGGCCGCTTGCGGGCGTGGTAACGAGCGATGGCGTCGCGGCGGATTGGCAATATCACCCGCCTCGGTTGGCAGAGTGCCCCGACTTGCCAACGCCCTATCGCCTGAGCGTCGAACAGAATTCAGCGCTGGACCAGGCTGATCAGCGGCGTGTGCTGATCGAACTCGACGCACATTTACTCAAACACTTCCCCGACTTCCATAGCGGCGCAACCGTGGCCCAACGCTGGCCAGTGCTTGAGCGACTGGGCGCCGAGGCCAGTTCCCTGGGCCTGAGCAGCCAGTCCGAGCTGTTCTATTACGCCAACGTCATGGCTTGGCTGAACGGTTCACCGCTCGAACAGCATCCGCACCTCAACCGATTGCTGCATACGCCTTCCCTGCAACCTATCGGTGAGCGTATCGCGCTGGCCGCCGACATGGCCCACGAATGGGCAAATCAACGAGGCCGCCCATGAACCACCCTGCCAATCTCGCCGCAGCGGCGGCGCCCAAAACTGCCATCGGCTCGCCTGGCGCCTGCCCGTTGCGCCAGACCCACGTGCAGCTTTTGCCATTGCGCTATGGCCTCGTCGAAAAAAACCTCGATCCTGATAACCACCTGAAGTTGCCTTACGCACTCGAGACGCGGCCGCTGGGCATCCGTTTGCTACGCGATGGCTGGCTGTACGTAATCGACAGCGTCACCGGGCATCTGCACGAATATCGCGTACTCAACGGATTGGTCAGTGCCCTGCTGCACAAGGGCGCCAAGGTGGTCGGCGATCAGCGCGCAGCCATCGAAGAGCGCCCGGCCCTGATCTTTTCACGGCGCAGCATGTTGCATGTGAGCTTCGCCGAGGTGCAATGGACGGCCGCCAAATGCGCCCAGGTCATCGACAGCCGCGAAGAGCGCGACCACTTCATGCAAGCCGTCGACCTCGGCCCGGTGGATTGCGCAACCGGCGGCGAGCACTTGCTGACGGTTGAGCAAACGCAGCGCTGGCTGGCCGAGATTGCCGAGGCGCCGACTCCGCCAGTGGAGAACGCAGAAAGCCCGGACGAACCGTCGCCGGACGCCGTGTTGCTGCCGACCGTGCAGGTCAGCGCTGTGCCCGAGCACGAACGCAAACCTTATCTTTGGGAACAACCTCAGCGTTTTCGTGAGGCGCACATCGGCGAGTTTCTCGGCCAGGTACGCCCGGCGTATCAGGACGACACGCTGTTCCTCGTGGTGCCGGACGACCTCGGCGTGCTGCGTGATCTGGCCGATTATCAAGACGTGCTGGTCGGCTGGGTCGACGACTGGACCAATGCTGATAACAACGAGCGCAACTATTTGCTGGCCTGCTACATCGAGTCCTTGAGCCAACTCAGCCCGGCCGACGTCGACAAGCTGTCCGAGGTCAGCAATGACCCTCGCGCAAAAGCCTTGTTCGCCGATCTGCAGCAGTTGCCGGAAGCGGATCGCGAACAGACCCGCAACACCTTGCTCGACTACCTGAACCGTGGCGGCAAAGTCGTCCCGCCCAGCGTTACTGCCACTCCTGAACTGGAGCAGATGCGTCGCGATGCCGTGGATCAGGCCTACGCAATGAACCGTTTCGACGGCCTCGCCCCCGATGCCACGGCGTACGGTCGCGCGAATGCTGAAGCGGACCTTCGTTACTACACGCGCGAGTATTTCGCGGCGTCACCCAGCGACTTTGTCGAGCGTCACTTGCAGACGCTGGTCAACCTCGGCAAGGACAACGATCTGCGCATCCGCAATCTGCTTGAGGGTTCGATGTTCAGCGGTAAACGCGGGGTCAACGACTTCATCGACCGCGCCGCCATGGACGACGAATTGTTCCAGTACCGCTTCGACATTGGCCGCTGGAATACCCTGCTCGAACGCATCACCGCCGACCGCACGATGTTGGTGTGCGCCGGGCGCTATCACCGCTCGGCGTGGTATTACGACGCGCACGAGCCAGCGCAACTGGGCCAGGCGTTCAGCGCCGAATACGCCTGCCTCAAAGACATTTGTCGCAGCGATGAGGCGAGCGAAAAAATCCTCGGCTACCTGGAGAAACATCCGGAGCTGACCCGGCCACTGTTCTATACGTTGCCGTGGCGCCTGCAACCGGAACAAGCGGTGCAATACACGCTGTTGTTCAACGCCGGCATGGGCGTGTTCAACAACCTGCCGCGCTGGCTCGCCGAGTTGAAGAAAATCGAGCAACCGCACCTGCCGGCCCTCGACGATTTACCCGAGCACACCCGCGCCGTCGCCGACGCGGCGCAACACAGCCTCAGCCCCGCGCTGAACATGGGCCTGAGCCGGGCACTGGAGGGGTTCAACCTCGCGGCGGAGAAAATCCCTGACCTCGACGAATTGTTCCAGCGCCTGCCCAAGGCGCTGTACATGCGACTGCTCGACGCGGCAAAAACCACCGGCGTGACCTTTACCGTCGCCACGGCGGCGGAACACGCAGCGCTGCAAACCAACCTCAAGGAAATACTCAGGGAGCGTGACTACCTGAAAACCCTGACCCGTGAACGCAACCAAATCACCCACAACAAAAACCGCCAGGGCCACAAGTCGCCACGGGCGGTGGAGTTGCAGGGCGAAATTGCCCGGGTGCGCGGGCAATTGACGCGACTCGAGGCGCGGTTAGCCGGCGCGCTCAGCCCGATCGCGGAACTGCCGGATCAATCGGTGCGACTGTACGGGGCGACGCCGGCTCGCGCGGGGGTGACGCTGGTGTTTCCGCCGGCTCAGCAGACCGAGGTCAGGAGTTTACTGAAGAGTATTCGGATGGGGGTTAGCGCGGTGCCGAATGCGGGGTTGATTAGAAGCGAGGGGATGGGGTTGTTGGTGTTTTTGGTTCAGGGGGTGAATTTGGTTTCGGTTTATCGGGAGATGCAGAGTCAGACCGGTAATAAGCGCACTTGGGGTCCGCTTGCCAATGCACTGGCGGCTACAAGTGCAGCAGGATTTACAGTGGCTCAGAGCCTGACAGACACCGCGTTGAAGGCTCGCAGTGTCGAGCTCGTCGCAGCATTACAACGCCATGCATTGCAGAGTGTTCATGTGCAGATGGGGAGAATGCACATCGGGCTGGGTATTTTCACCTACATTTTTGGAGGCGTAGCTTCATTGTTCAGTCTCACTACTCAATACAAAAACTGGCAGCAAGCTACGCGCAGTGGAAATCGTTTGGCACATAACAGTTCGGCGCTTGCCACATTGGGGGCTGGTGGTATGACAACAGTTAATGCCTACGGTTTAGGTCATACGCTGCATGCGGGTTACACCGTCCTGCTCGCAAAAAACGCCGCGGCGAGAACAGCTGCATGGGCATCTGCGGGGACACATCTTTCCACCGTATTTTTCCGGTTCAACCTTGCAGGTGCATTGTTCACAGTATTGGAGCTTGGCGGAACGTGGCTCTTCAATCGCTATAACATCAACGCCCACGACAAATGGCTCAAAACCACGCCTTGGAGCCTGGACACCAGTGAGCGTGGTGACCATACGCTGGATGAATACAAAAATTTTCTCATCTATTTGCTTCACGTTCCTTACGTCCAACTTGGGCGCAACGAGCATGACTCATGGTTGAAAAACTTGCTGTTAAAGGCCAAACCCAAAGACATCCATCTAGTGCTACCAGGTCTTAATTTCGATGATTTTCAGCCACCCTTGAATGGTCAGCCAGCCCGACGTCTGGGAATTGGCGCTCACCGCATTTCTGTCCCCCTCCACAGTCGCGGCGTGCCGCGAGAACGCAAGGACGCTATCAGCGATGAAGTGGCATGCAGCCTGCGCATTGCAGAAACCGGGCCGGATCGGCTGGTCCTCTGCCTGCAATATCCGTCGGATCCTGACTCCGAATACACGCCCGCTTCCGAGACACTGGAATTAACAGTCTGTATTCAGACGATGAACTCCAACGGCGAGTGGGTTTCCCGCAATCGCGTCATTCGTCTCAACCCTCGCGGGGATGACCGTTACCC
>NZ_MKGS01000067.1:0-7027 GCF_002836905.1 Pseudomonas sp. 43NM1
GGAATCACAAACGCGCCGACCCGCGCCTGTTGCGTGTAAGGCGTGAAGCGGTCCGCGAGCAGATACCAGGCGAGGCTGATCAGGATCACCAGCAACACCCACTTGATCGCCTTCTTCTCCGGGGCCGCCGCAGGTTCGGCAATTGGTGGCGGGACGGCTTCACTCATCGTCATTCACCTTCAAGGGTTGCGGAAAAGCGGGTTGACTGTCCGCCGGGGTGTCGAGCAGGCCGCCCCAGTCGGTGCGGTTGTCCATTTGCTTGCGCGTCGGCGGGTCAAGCAGCGGTTGCGCCGCATACCAGCCACCGCCGAGCGCCTTGTACAACGCCACCAGATTGCTCACCGCCGTGCTGCGGCTGATCAGGTAGCTGTCCTGCAATTCGAGCAGTGCCCGTTGCGCATCCAGCACCCGCTGAAAGTCGGAAAAACCCTCGGTGTATTGCGCGCGCGCCAGCACCAGCGAACGCTGGGCGGCGACTTCGGCCCGGGCAAGGATACGCTCGCGTTCAAGGGCTTTGTTCAAACCATTGGCGGCATCGTCGGCCTCGCGGGCGGCTTGGCGCACGGTGTCGCGATAGACCTCGATCAGTTGCTGCAAACGCGCATCCTGAACCCGCACGTTGTTGCTGATCTGGCCGTGATCGAACAGGTTCCAGCGCAGGCTCGGGCCACCGACAATCTCCAGCGTGTTGGAACTGCCGCCCAGCGAATTGGCGCTCCAGACGATGCTGCCGAGCAAGCTCAGCGACGGATACAGATCACTCAGCGCTACGCCGATCAGCGCCGATTGCGCGGCGACATTCAGCTCGGCGGCGCGCACATCGGGGCGGCGCAGCAGCAGATTGGCCGGCACATCCTGCAGCACGGCGCGGTCCACCAGCGGGATCAATTCTTCGTTGACCGTGACTTGCGGCAAATCGCCCGGCGCCTGCCCGGTCAGCACCGCGAGGGCGTTGCGAGTGCGGTGCAGTTGATCTTCAAGACTGGGAATGCTCGCGAGCGTGCCAAGGTATTGCGCGTTGGCCTGCTGCAGATCGAGCTCGGCGGTCTGGCCGCTGTTGAACAGCTTGCGGGTGATGTCGAGGCTGCGTTGTTGTTGGCGGGTGTTGTCGCGGGCAACGCGCAGCCGTGCTTCGGTGGTGCGCAGGGAAAAGTAACTGTCGGCGACTTGCGCGCGCAGCAGCACCAGCACGTCTTCGTAGTTGGCCTGGGCGGCGAAATAACTGGCGTCCGAAGACTCGATGGCGCGGCTGAAACGGCCCCAGAAATCCAGTTCCCAACCGATGTCGAACCCTTCGCTGAATTGCCAGAAACGGCTGTTCTGCGGGTTGTCGCCGTTGTACTGGCGCCGCTCGACGTGCAGCAAATCGACGCTGGCCTGCTGGAATTGCGGATAACGCCCGGCGCGGGCGATGGCCAATTGTGCGCGTGCTTCGAGCACCCGCAGGCCGGCGATTTTCAGGCTCGAATTGTGCGCGTCAGCAGCGCTGATCAACTGGTCGAGCACCGGGTCATTGAACACCTGCCACCACTGGCGCAGATCCGGGCTCGCGCCGCGTTCGCTGGATTGTTGCAGCGCCGGCGTGCTCCAGTGTTTGACCCAGTCCTCGCCGGGCGGCTGGAAGTCCGGACCAACGCGCGTGCAGCCGCCGAGGCCGAGCAGCGGCAGCAGAAACAGGAGCATGGCGGCGCGTGCGGGCATGAATGAATTCCCGGCCAAGGAAGATGACTGGAGCATAGCCGCCCGAAAGGAACCCGGCCGCCGCCAGGCAAAACCCGCAACGGCTCGCTTTTATCCGGCAACTGCTACGCTTTCAAGTGCCCGGAAATCACGGCTTTCTGCCAAGGCCCTCCAAAAAGGCTCTCCATCAAGGTTCTCCATCAACACAGGTGCGAGCGACATGACCACTCAACCCCACTCCGCCGGCTGGCGTTTCAAACTGGGCATTATCATTCTCTGCGTGATGCTGGGGTCATGGTTGATGGTGCCGCTGGCCGCCGCCATCGGAGTGCCGGGTTCCAAGGTGGCGGCGCTGACCGGTGTGCTGTTTATCAGCAACAAGGTGTTGTTGCTGCTGGTGATCGCGGTGATGGGCAAGGCCGGTTTCCAGCAATTGAAGCGCAACGTGTTTGGCTACGTGACGTCGCTGGCGCCCAGCGCGGATGCCGAAGTCGGCCCGCTGCGGCACCGGATCGGCCTGGTGATGTTTTGTCTGCCGCTGATTTCGGCGTTTCTCGAACCCTATGTCGACAGCTTCTGGCCGGGACTGCGGCCGAACCTGTGGCAACTGCAACTGCTCGGCGACGTGATGCTGGTTGGCAGCTTTTTCGTGTTGGGCGGCAATTTCTGGGACAAGGTCCGCGCACTGTTCATCCGCACGGCCAAGGTTTCGAATGCTTGAAACTGATCAAAAGGAAGGCTAATGACCCGTTTGACCGCAAAAGACTTCGCCCCCGAGTTGCTGGAACTCTACGACTATTACGTGCACGGCCAGATCAACCGCCGTGAGTTTCTCGACCGCGCGGCGTTGTTCACCTTGGGCGGCCTGACCGCGTCCGCCCTGCTCGCTTCGCTGAACCCCAATTACGCGATGGCCGAGCAAGTCGCGTTCACCGACCCGCAAATCATTGCCGAATACATCACCTATCCGTCGCCCAAGGGCCACGGGCAAGTGCGCGGTTATCGGGTGCGCCCGGCGCAAGCCACGGGCAAGCTGCCGGCCGTGGTGGTGGTGCATGAAAACCGTGGGCTCAACCCGTATATCGAAGACGTCGCGCGGCGCGTGGCCAAGGCCGGTTTCATCGCCCTCGCCCCTGATGGCTTGACCTCGGTGGGCGGCTATCCCGGCAATGACGACAAGGGCCGCGAGCTGCAAATGACCGTCGACCCGGAAAAACTCATGAACGACTTCTTCGCCGCCATCGAGTGGCTGATGAAGGATGACGCAGGCACCGGCAAGGTCGGCATCACCGGGTTCTGCTATGGCGGCGGTGTGGTCAACGCGGCGGCCGTGGCCTATCCGGAACTGGGCGCCGGCGTTTCATTTTACGGGCGCCAGGCCGACAGCAAGGACGTGCCGCGAATCAAGGCACCGCTGCTGCTGCATTTCGCCGAACTGGACACGCGCATCAACGAAGGCTGGCCGGCCTATGAGCAGGCGTTGAAAGCGGCGGGCAAGACCTATGAGGCGTACATTTATCCGGGGGTCAATCATGGTTTCCACAACGATTCAACGCCGCGGTTTGATGAGGCGGCGGCGAATCTGGCGTGGGACCGGACGATTGCCTGGTTCAGGCGTTACCTGTAGGAGCATGGCTTGCCCGCGATGGAATTTTGCATCCGTCATCGCGGGCAAGCCTTGCTCCCACAGTGAGCCGCGATGTGTGAATTGAGGTTCTCGGTTAACCATGTCTTCTGGAAAAATCAGCCGCATGCCACGCATTCTGGTGTACGTCGTTGTCGCGATCGCAGCTTTGTATTTGCTGATCTGCCTGGCGTTGTTCGTGTTTCAACGCTCACTGATTTACTTCCCGCAACCAAGTGCGCCAGGTGCCGCCGAGAACGTGCTGAAGTTGGCAGTCGCCGATGCGGATTTGCAGGTATCTGTGCGGCTGCGCGAGGGTCCGAAGGCGCTGATTTATTTCGGCGGCAATGCCGAGGACGTCTCGCAGAATCTGCCTTCGTTCGCCGCAGCTTTCCCGGAGCACGCCCTGTATTTGCTGCACTACCGTGGCTTTGGCGGCAGCTCGGGCTCCCCTTCCGAAGAGGCGATTGCGCGCGATGCGCTGGACCTGTTTGACCGGGTGTATGCCGAACATCCGCAGGTCGCCGTAGTCGGTCGCAGCCTTGGCACCGGCGTCGCCATCCGCCTCGCCAGTCAACGCCCGGCGGCGCGGCTGATTTTGATCACGCCGTACAATAGCCTGCTGGAAATTGGCGTCCGGCAATATCCGATCTTCCCGATCAAGTGGTTGTTGAAGGACACCTTTGATTCCGGCCAATACGCCGCGCACATCCGCGTGCCGACATTGCTGATCGCAGCGAAGGATGACGAGGTGATTCCGCGTGCGAGCACACAGCGACTGCTTGGGCATTTTGAGCCGGGCGTGGCGTCGCTGCGAGTGATCAACGGCGTGGGGCACAACTCCATTTCCGAAAGTCCCGAGTACCTGCGATTGATCGGTGGTGCTTTGTAACTCGTGTCCAACACCACCCCAACCCCTGTAGGAGCAGAGCTTGCTCGCGAAAGCGGCAAATCAGTCACTGGAGATGTCGACCATGACGACGCCTTCGCGGGCAAGCCTCGCTCCTACAGGAGCCGGGACCGCGGAGATAGAGCGTTCACGGCGCTAAACGACTTTTCGTCTATTTTTTAAAATGTAAAAAAGAATTTCAAGAATCTCCTGCGGTCCATGACTGACATTCTTCAGGATTTCACCGTTATGACTTTTGCAAAATTCTGCCAATCTTTATCCAATTGGGCCGGCAGTTCGAAAACCTTCATTCTCGCCATCGTGCTGATCGTCGTCTGGGCGAGCACCGGGCCGTTCTTTCATTACAACGACACTTGGCAACTGATCATCAACACCTCGACCACGATCATCACGTTCCTGATGGTCTTCCTGATCCAGAACACCCAGAACCGCGACAACGACATTTTGCATTTGAAGATCGACGAATTGCTGCGCGCCAGCCAGGAAGCGCAAAACGCCTTGCTGTGCCTCGACAAAATGGGCACCAAGGAATTGCGTGCGTTGCGTGAGCAATACAGCACCATCGGCGAGAGCGAGGAAATGCACTTTCCGTCGCCGGCCGAAAAAGCGGATGCGGCACCTACCGTCTAAGCACTCTCCGGCTACTTGCCACAAGGTTTGACCAGCCGTCAAAGCCCCGCCGCCCTTCAAGCGCCGGGGCTTTTTGTTGCGCGGCAGGCACGCGGCGCTTGACGCTTCACGCCGATAAGTGGGAGAAAGTGCGGGCGAGAATGGAAGCAAGCTACCGATTGCCCCCCCCGGATCAAGGACGACTCATGAAGACATTATTGTGTTTGCTGATCGCCATCGCGGTCGGCGCCACGTTGCAGTACGAGGGCCTGCCGCACGGGCTGCTGCTCGGCTCCATCCTCAGCACCGCGCTGATCGCCAGCAACTTGCGCTTCTCGCCGACCCTGCCCTTGAGCCTCGGCTACGTGCAAATCGTGCTGGGGATCGCCACGGGGCTGATGTTCAAATCGTGGGACAGCCAGACCGCCACCGCGCTGTTGCCCAGCCTGGGTTTTCTGTTTGTGTGCCTGATGGCGCAAATCAGCCTCGCCGGTTTGTGGCTGTTCAAGGTCTCGGGCTGGAACGCCAAGGACTCGCTGATCGCGGTCTACCCCGGCGCCCTCGCGGCAGTGTTCGATCTGCTGGAATCGGAGCGCGCATCGAGCAAAGTCATCGTTGTGCACCTGGTGCGGCTGTTGTCGATTACCGTGCTGGTGAGTTTTCTGATCCCCGGACCGGTGCACTTGGCCTTCAGCGAAAGCACTGCGCTGGGCCTGAATACCGGGCTGATCGCGCTGTCACTGATCGCCGTGTGCATCGTGCTCGGGCGCGTGTTGTTGCGCATCGGCGTGCCGGCGCCTTTCATGCTCACTGCGATCATTGTCACCGGCGTCTATATCAAGTTTGGCTACCTGCAAGATTTCCAGATGCCGCAATGGAGCGTAGATTTCGCCACGCTGATTCTCGGCGTGCTGATCGGTGCGAAATTCAAGGATATTTCCCTGGTGGAGCTGCTGCGCCATGGTCGCGCCGGGGTGATGTCGGTCGGTTTGATGTTGCTGACGGCCGCCGCGTTTGCCGGCATCGCCGCGCGCGTGCTGGGCAGTGACCCGCTGACGTTGTGGCTGGCGTACATGCCCGGCGCCATCGAAACCATCACCATCGTCGCGTTCGGTGGCGGGCTGAATGTGGTGTTTATCCTGACCCACCATCTGGTGCGCATGATGGCGCTGCATTTTGCCCCGGCGGTGATGGTGCAGGCGCGCCGCTGGCGGCAAAGCGAACTGTAAAAAACTCGAACTCCGCGCCTCTCGTTGCATCCAACGTTTAAGCCAATGGAGGTATGCGATATGAACAATGACTCGAAAAACCCAGCCAATCCCCTGCCGACCGATACGTCGGGCAAACCTGTGAACGTGGTCGAACGCGATCTTCAGGACCGCGACGACGACACCCGCGCAGTCGACGAAGTCATCACCCCGACCTCGACCCGCGTCAAAGAGCAAGACGCCGAAGAGCTACGGCGCAAAACCGACGAGATCGAACGCAAGGTGGCGGATGGGAACTGATATCGTCAGCCGTCAAAACCTGAAAGCAGACCTGCCACAGGTCTCGCGGTAGCCCCGGCCAAAGTGGCTAGGGCTCAACATAAAAATGCCCGCTGACCATCACAGGTTCAGCGGGCTTTTTTTGTGTTCAGGCCGGAGAAATCGTCGCAAGCGCTCCGATCAAAATCGTCAGCACCAGAAACCCACCCAGAAAAATCGCCATTCTAGCCATCAGGCCTCCTACTACTTGAGGTTGCGGCGCAACAGGCGCAGTGAGACAAGTTGATCTCAGGGCGGCCGGGCCGGTGAGGCATTCTGGGACTTGCACTGATCTGGTTACAGACGCAGATAACACCAGAAAATACGGATCAGATTCCGATCCCTAGTTGCACACGCCCCCTGGTAGCAGCTGGCGAAGCCTGCGTCCGGCTGCGCAGCAGTCGTAAAACCTGTGCTCGCGGTCTGTCTGATACACCGCGTTTCCTTGACGGGGCGACTGCTTCGCAGCCGGACGCAGGCTTCGCCAGCTGCTACAGGGGATATGTGGGGGTTGGCCGGTTGATAAAAAACCCGCTGATGTAGCAGCTGGCGAAGCCTGCGTTCGGCTGCGCAGCAGTCGTAAAACCTGTGTTCGCGGTCTGTCTGATACACCGCGTTTCCTTGACGGGGCGACTGCTTCGCAGCCGGACGCAGGCTTCGCCAGCTGCTACAGGGGAT
>NZ_MKGS01000068.1:0-6948 GCF_002836905.1 Pseudomonas sp. 43NM1
ACCGACCGCGACCACCAGATTGCCGCCCGTGGTGAACAGCACGCGCTGCCAGCCGTCTTCCGGTTCCCATGCTTCGGCGTCATGCGTGTGAGCGGCGGCTGCACCTTCACTGTGCTCGTGAGCGACAACGGCGGCGGCGGGCTCGGATTTTTCATAGGTTTCCGCTTGGAGAATCAGCGGCGACACCCAGAAGCTTTGCAGCAGGGTCAGCAACAGGGCGGCCAGCAGCCCGGTGAAACCTGCGGTTTGCGCGATACGCTTGATCATGTCGGCAGGTCTCAATGGCACGGGAACGCAGAGCTGTGACGGGTATCGTGGGCGGCATTGTGCACCGCTTCGATGTGCGAGAAACCGGCGAAATACACCAGGCACGCGCCGAGAATCGACGCGCATACGGCGGCGGTCAGGCGTTGGCTCAGGGTTGTGGTGTTGCTGGTGGCGGTGCTGTGGTCGGTGCTGGTGATGATCGACATGGCGCTTCCCTCTGGTCTGTCAGCGGGTGAATCGAGCGCATGAAAACCCCTGCGAGCGAGCGCGCAGAAGCCTAAACAGCGCCCGCCCACCGCGGGTTTGTCATTCAGTGATCGTAGTGGTCACTTTGCGTTGCGGGCCGGTCTCCGGGCTCACGAGGGGCGAGGGCAAATGCCCGAGCCTGCAAGAATCGCCTTCCCATGCCGAACTGCCGACACAGTGGATCTGATTCTTCGCTCGCTTACCGTTGCGGGGGCAGCACCGGACTGACATGGCTTTAGAGTAAAGCACATGATTCACCGGTTTCCCGTTTCACCCTGTGAAGGGCACCCGTAACAAGGCGTGTAGGAGAGCATGCGCGGGGCGAAGCGTCAATTGGCAGGGGTTCTCAACTCGGGACTAGGGTGACTTCATCGCGAGCAAGCTCGCTCCCACAGGTGAGCGCATTCCAATGTGGGAGCGAGCTTGCTCGCGATGGGGCCAGTGCGGGCAATACAAGACATTGACCCGCCCCCGCACCATGCGTAGCCTTGCGCTTTCGAGGTTCTTCGGCATGTGCCGAAGCTAAGAAGGGAACGCGGTCGATGCCGCGGCTGCCCCCGCAACTGTGAACGGTGATGTTCGCTGCCACGCCACTGCAAATCCCTTCCAAAACGGGTTCGCGGGAAGGCGCAGCGAATGCCAGGCCCCGAGGCCGGCGCGCCGAAAGCCAGGAGACCTGCCTCGAAACGAATTCTCACTACAACCGGGCGGGGTGATCCGGTGGCGAAATCTTCCGCGCCTTCATCGCTGCGGTCGTCGTCCCGTATGCCCGCCACCTTGCCAAAGGGCATCCGATGAAAACACTGGCCAAACTCCCCGTCACCATCGTCACCGGCTTCCTCGGCTCGGGCAAAACCACCTTACTGCGGCATATGCTCGACAACGCGCAAGGGCGGCGCATCGCGGTGATCGTCAACGAGTTTGGCGAGCTGGGCATCGACGGCGAAATCCTCAAGCAGTGCTCGATCGGCTGCACCGAAGAAGAAGCCAATGGCCGCGTCTACGAACTGGCCAACGGCTGCCTGTGCTGCACGGTTCAGGAAGAATTCTTCCCGGTGATGCGTGAACTGGTCGCGCGTCGCGGCGACCTCGACCACATCCTCATCGAAACCTCGGGCCTGGCCCTGCCAAAGCCACTGGTGCAAGCCTTCCAGTGGCCGGAAATCCGCAGCGCCTGCACGGTTGACGCGGTCATCACCGTGGTCGACAGCCCGGCCGTCGCCGCCGGCACCTTCGCCGCGTTCCCGGACCAGGTCGACGCCCAGCGCAAACTCGACCCCAACCTCGATCACGAATCGCCGCTGCACGAATTGTTCGCCGACCAACTGGCCAGCGCCGACCTCGTCATCCTCAACAAAGCTGACCTGATCAGCCCGGAAGACCTCGCTCGCGTACGCCTGGAAGTCGCCGAAGAGCTGCCGCCAGCGGTCAAAGTCATCGAAGCCAGCAGCGGTCGTGTGCCACTGGACGTGCTGATCGGTCTGGGCGCCGGTTCTGAAGAACACATCGACAGCCGCCACAGCCATCACGATCATCACCACGAAGGTGAAGACGATCATGATCACGATGCTTTTGATTCGATTTCGATCGAACTGCCGCAGGCCGACGAAAGCCTGCTGATGGACGCGCTGACGCAATTGGTGGTCAAGCACGGCATCCTCCGCGTCAAAGGGTTTGCGGCGATTCCGAACAAGCCGATGCGCCTGTTGATTCAGGGCGTGGGCACGCGTTTCGACAAGCACTTCGACCGCCAGTGGGGCGCCGATGAAGTGCGCAGCACGCGTCTGGTGTTGATCGGTCAGGAACTCGACGCCGGCCAACTCGAAGCGCAATTGCGCGCCGCGCTCAGCGTTTAAGCCATGCACCTGCTCAGGACCCAGCCCGGCGGATTTGTTTCGGATGACAACATCGCCGACCTTGGGCAAACCGCCGCCGAACTGGTGATCCTGTGCAGCGGCGACTCCAGCCTGGCGCTGCTCGCCGAGGCCGCGCAGCAATTGCCCGACGATTACCCGAGCGTGCGCCTGGCCAATCCGATGCAGGTGCAGAATCACGCCTCGGTGGATTTGTACGTCGATGAAGTGCTTCGTCACGCCAAAGTGATTCTGATTTCGCTGCACGGCGGCATCGGTTATTGGCGTTACGGCGTCGAGCGCCTGGTCGAATTGTCGGCGCGCGGTGTGCAACTGATTCTGGTGCCCGGCGACGACCGCCCGGACCCTGAACTCAGCGATCTCAGCACCGTGGCGGCCGACGAGCGCGATCGTCTCTGGCAGTTTTTGCGTCAGGGCGGCATGGCCAACGCGCTGGATTTTTTCCGCTGTCTGGCTAGCCAATGGCTGGGCCGCGACTACGCCTGGGCCGAGCCGCAAACCCTGCCGCGCACGGCTATTTATCACCCACAGAAAAGCCCCGCCGAACTGGGTGATTGGCAAGCCGGATGGCGCGCCGAGCAACCGGTGGCGGCGGTGCTGTTCTACCGCTCGCACCTGCAAGCGGCGAACACCGGTTTCATCGATATTTTTTGCCAGCGCTTGCAAGCCGCCGGGTTGAACCCGCTGCCGATTGCGCTGGCCAGCCTGAAAGAACCCGGCTGCCTGACGGTGGTCGAGGATTTGCTGGATGAGGTCGAAGCGGCGGTGATTCTCAACACCACCGGGTTCGCCCAGTCCAGCCCCGAAGCGCCGCACCTGCGGCCGTTTCGGCGCAATATTCCGGTGATCCAGGCGATTTGCGCCCAAGACAACGAACCCGGTTGGCGCGCCAGCGAGCAAGGCCTTGGCCCCCGCGATTTGGCGATGCACATCGCGCTGCCGGAACTCGACGGGCGCATCATCAGCCGCCCGATCAGTTTCAAGGATCTGGCCTGGCGCAGTGAGCGTAGCCAGTCCGATGTGGTCTGCTATCGAGCGCAACCGCAACGCATGGATTTTGTCGCCGAACTGGCGCGGCGCTGGATCGATCTGGCCCGGGTGCCGAATGCCGAAAAACGCATTGCGCTGATCCTCGCCAACTACCCGACCCGCGATGGCCGCATCGGCAACGGCGTCGGTCTGGACACACCAGCGGCGGCGCTGAATATCCTCCGCGCGCTGCATCAGGAAGGTTACCCGTTGCCCGCAGAATTGCCGGCCAGCGGCACCGCGTTGATCGCGCAACTGCTCGGCGGCGTCAGCAACGACCTCGACACGCTCGACCAGCGGCCATGCATGCAGAGCCTGGCGTTGGACGACTATTCGCTGATGTTCGACGCGCTGCCCGAAACCAATCAGCAAGCGGTGCTGGAACGCTGGGGAGCGCCGCAAAACGATCCGATGTTCCGCGACGGTCGGATGATGATCGCCGGCCTGCGCTTCGGCCTGACCTTCGTCGGCATTCAACCGGCCCGTGGTTATCAGGTTGATCCGAGCGCGGTGTATCACGATCCCGATCTGGTGCCGCCGCACGGTTATCTGGCGTTCTACTTCTGGTTGCGCAACACCTATGGCGCCCACGGCGTGATTCACGTCGGCAAGCACGGCAATCTCGAGTGGCTGCCGGGCAAGGGTGTCGGGCTGTCGGAAAACTGCTGGCCGGACGCGTTGCTCGGGCCGCTGCCGAACATTTATCCGTTCATCGTCAACGATCCGGGCGAGGGCGCCCAGGCCAAACGGCGCACTCAGGCAGTGATCATCGATCACTTGATGCCGCCGCTGACCCGCGCCGAAACCTACGGGCCGCTGCGTAATCTGGAGCTGTTGGCGGACGAATATTACGAAGCGCAATTGCTCGATCCACGCCGCGCCCGCGAGTTGCAGCGCGACATCCTGCAACTGGTGCGCGAGACGCACATCGACCGCGAATTGCAGCTCGATGAAAAGCTCAATAGCGACGCCGACGCGGCAATCTGGTTGCCGCGTCTCGACACGTATTTGTGTGATTTGAAGGAATCGCAGATTCGCGATGGCCTGCACATTTTCGGCGAATCGCCGAGCGGGCGTTTGCGCATTGATACGTTGCTGGCGTTGCTGCGCATCCCCCGCGGCGACGGTCGCGGCGCGCAATCTAGCCTGCTGCGGGCGCTGGCGAAAGCGCTTGCATTGGGCTTCGATCCGCTCGACTGCGAGCTGGCCGAACCGTGGCTCGGACCGCGCCCGGTGGAGCTACTGGCGATCAGCGACGACGTGTGGCGCACGGCAGGCGATACCCGCGAACGGCTTGAGCTGTTCGCCGCGCAATTGATCACAGACACGTTGGCCGACCCAAATCCCTGTGGGAGCGAGCTTGCTCGCGATGCGGTGGATCATTCAACTTCGATGTCGACTGAACCACCGTCATCGCGAGCAAGCTCGCTCCCACAAGGTCCCAGTTGGGCTGAGGTGAATGCGATTCTCGAGCATCTGCTGGAGGTAGTCGCACCCCGACTCGACGCTTGCGGCCCTGCGGAAATGCGCGGTTTGCTCGATGCCCTCAGCGGTCGTTTTGTTCCCGCCGGGCCGAGCGGTGCACCGAGTCGCGGTCGCCTGGACGTGTTGCCCACCGGGCGCAATTTCTATTCGGTGGACGTGCGCAATCTGCCGACCACCACCGCGTGGCGCATCGGTTTCCAGTCAGCCAACCTGATTCTCGAACGACACATGCAGGACCACGGCGATCACCTGCGCCAACTCGGTTTGTCCGTGTGGGGCACCGCGACCATGCGCACCGGTGGCGACGACATCGCCCAAGCCATGGCGCTGATGGGCGTGCGCCCGGTGTGGGCGACCGGCAGTCAACGCGTCGATGATTTCGAGATCCTCCCGGTCAGTCTGCTCGACCGTCCGCGAGTCGATGTGACGTTGCGCGTTTCCGGATTCTTCCGTGATGCCTTTGCCAATCTGATACGGCTGTTCGACGCCGCGGTGCAAGCGGTGGCCGAACTCGACGAACCGGACGATCTCAATCCGCTGGCGGCCAAGGTTCGCGCCGAACGTGCAGCGTTGCTCGCCAGCGGTCTCGACGAAGACGCGGCCCGGCGTCAGGCCGGTTGGCGCATTTTCGGGGCCAAGCCCGGTGCCTATGGCGCAGGCGTGCAGGGCGCTATCGACGGGCGTTTGTGGCAAAGCCGCGAAGACCTCGCCGAGGTTTATCTGAACTGGGGTGGCTACGCTTATGGCGGTTCGGATGAAGGCACGGCGGCGCGGCAACAGTTCGCCCAGCGTCTGAGTCAGGTGCAAGCGGTGCTGCAGAACCAGGACAATCGCGAGCATGACTTGCTCGATTCCAACGACTATTACCAATTCCAGGGCGGCATGCTCGCCGCCGTCGAAAGCCTCAGCGGTGCAGCGGCGGCCAGTTATCACGGCGATCACAGTCAACCGGATCTGCCGAAAATTCGCACGTTGAAAGAAGAGCTGAACCGGGTGATCCGTTCCCGCGCGGCGAACCCGAAGTGGATCGACGGCGTCAAGCGCCACGGCTATAAAGGCGCGTTTGAACTGGCGGCGACGGTGGACAATCTGTTCGCGTTTGATGCGACCACGCAATTGATTGACGATCACCAGTACGCGTTGCTCGCTGACGCGTATTTGCTGGATCCGGCGACCCGGGATTTTGTCCGCGAACACAACCCGCATGCGCTGCGCGACATGACCGAGCGCATGCTCGAAGCGCAGCAACGCGGAATGTGGCAAGAGCCCGGCGAATACCGCGAAGCGCTGGAAAACCTGCTGTTGGACATCGAAGAAGACGGCTAGAACACCGCACCCCCGCAAGGGATGGAAGTTGCTGCTGAGAAATTACCGACCATGAACGAGATTGCCCCATGACCGACACACCCCATTTCCCGCTCTCCGCCGTGGTCGGCGCCGATGATCTGAAGCTCGCACTGTGCCTCACTGCCATCGACCCGAAAATCGGCGGCGTGCTTATTGAAGGCCCGCGCGGCATGGCCAAATCGACCCTCGCCCGAGGCCTGGCCGACCTGCTCGCCAGCGGCCAATTCGTCACGCTGCCGCTGGGCGCCACCGAAGAGCGCCTGGTCGGCACCCTCGACCTCGACGCTGCGCTGAGCGAGGGCCGTGCGCAGTTTTCTCCCGGCGTGCTGGCCAAGGCTGACGGAGGCGTGCTCTACGTCGATGAAGTCAATCTGCTGCCCGATCACCTCGTCGATTTGCTGCTCGACGTTGCTGCCAGCGGCACCAACCTGATCGAGCGCGATGGCATTTCTCATCGGCATTCGGCGAAGTTTGTGTTGATCGGCACCATGAACCCGGAAGAGGGCGAACTGCGCCCGCAACTGCTCGACCGCTTCGGCCTCAACGTCGCCCTCAGCGGCCACACCGCGCCGACGCAGCGCGGGCAGATCATCCGTCGTCGGCTGGATTTCGACAGCAATCCGCAAGCGTTCTGCGCCCAATGGGCGGCGCAGCAACAGGCACTGCGCGAACGCTGCCAGCAAGCACGCAGCGCGTTGGC
>NZ_MKGS01000069.1:0-84208 GCF_002836905.1 Pseudomonas sp. 43NM1
CGCCTTCACCACGCCAGCGCCGCAGCAGCCCGGACAGACGCCAGATGCTTTGCACCCAGATGAACCGCAACACCAGCAACACCATGAAAATCGCCACCACGTCGAGGCAGCGGTAGAACAAGGTCGGCCACAACGAGGTTTCGTGGCTGGCCACGGCTTTGATGATGTCCGGCAGTTGCAAGCCCAGCAGCAGGAAGATCAGGCCGTTGAAGGCGAATTCCAGCAACGACCAGACACTGCGATTGAGCAACCGGGTGCTGGTCTGGCGCGGCAGCAGATCGAGCCAGCTTTGCATCATCCCGGCGGCGACCGCCGACAGAATCCCCGAAGCACCAAGGCGTTCGGCCAGCACATAGGCGGCGAACGGCAGCAGCAACATGAACACCACATGGGTCGCCGGATCGTCCCAGCCTCGGGCGACCATCCACGAACGCAAACGCCCGACCAGCCAGCTCAGCGCCACGCCGATGGCCAGGCCACCGACCGCGACCAGGACAAATGTCAGGCTCGCATTGGCCAGCGAGAACACGCCCGTGACGGCGGCGGCCAAAGCAAATTTGAAGGTCACCAGGCCCGAGGCGTCGTTCATCAGCGCCTCGCCTTGCAACATGTGCATCAGCGGCGTCGGCAGGCGGTTCTGGGAAATCGCCGAGACTGCCACGGCGTCGGTCGGCGACAGTACGGCCGCCAAGGCAAAAGCCACCGGCAGAGGAATCGTCGGAATCAGCCAATGAATGAAATACCCGGCGCCGACCACGGTGAACAGGACCAACCCTACGGCGAGGGTCAGGATCGGCCCGCGCAGGCGCCACAGTTCCCGTTTGGGCATGCGCCAGCCGTCGGAAAACAGCAGCGGTGGCAGGAACAGAAACAGGAACAGCTCGGGGTCCAGCGCTACGTGCAACCCCAGCGTCGGCCAGGCCAACAAGGCGCCGGCAGCAATTTGCACCAGCGGCAGCGGCAGAGGAATCACCCGTCCGATCAGGCGCGAAACGCCGACCAGCATTAACAGGATCAGGACGGTGTAGGCAGTTTGCATAAAGCGTTTTCCCAGGTATTCGACAGCATTGAAGTGCCATATTAGCCGCTTAGACTTGCGGTTGTGGGAGCTGAGCTGGCTGGCGATGGCGGTGTGACAGTCACGCTCGAGATTGATTGATCCACCGCCATCGCGAGCAAGCTCGGCTCCCACAGGTTTTGCGTTTCATGCGAATTGCCCAAATGGCAGCTTTTTCGGGTTTTGCGTGGAAACCGCCCGGTCATGGCATAATCCGTCACCATTTTTTTCCAGCACCTGTAAAGGGGGCAATTCCTTGACCGTTTCAAGTAAAACGTTGCACCTTTTCGGCATCAAAGCCTGCGACACCATGAAAAAGGCGCGCACCTGGCTCGATGAACACGCTGTCAGCTATGACTTCCATGATTACAAAACGGCCGGAATCGACCGTGAACATCTGACCCAATGGTGCGACGAGCACGGTTGGCAAGTGGTGTTGAACCGTGCAGGCACGACCTTTCGCAAACTCGACGACGAACGCAAAGCCGATCTCGACCAAGCCAAAGCCATCGAACTGATGCTCGCACAACCCTCGATGATCAAGCGCCCGGTGCTTGATCTCGGTGACCGAACCCTGATTGGCTTCAAGCCAGATATCTACGCGGCCGCCCTCAAGTAAGCAGCCCGTTCTTTTTTGTTAGAGGTCCCAACATGTCCAATACCCTGTTCAGCCTGGCCTTCGGTGTCGGCACGCAAAATCGTCAAGGCACCTGGCTGGAAGTGTTCTACGCCCAGCCGCTGCTCAATCCTTCGGCCGAACTGGTTGCCGCGATTGCGCCGGTACTCGGTTACAGCGAAGGCAACCAGGCCATCACGTTCACCACCGCCCAGGCTGCGCAATTGGCCGAAGCGCTGAAAAGCGTCGACGCTGCCCAGGCTGCATTGCTGACCCGTCTGGCCGAAAGCCACAAACCGCTGGTCGCGACCATTCTGGCTGAAGACGCACAATTGACTTCGACGCCTGAGGCCTACCTCAAGCTGCACCTGCTGTCGCACCGTCTGGTCAAGCCGCATGGCCTGAATCTGGCCGGCGTGTTCCCGCTGCTGCCGAACGTGGCGTGGACCAGCCAGGGCGCAATCGACCTCGCCGAACTGGCCGAGCATCAACTCGAAGCGCGTCTGCGTGGCGAGCTGCTGGAAGTGTTCTCGGTGGACAAATTCCCGAAAATGACCGACTACGTGGTGCCGGCCGGCGTGCGTATCGCTGACGCGGCCCGTATTCGTCTGGGCGCTTACGTCGGCGAAGGCACCACGGTGATGCACGAAGGTTTCGTCAACTTCAACGCGGGCACCGAAGGCCCGGGCATGATCGAAGGTCGCGTCTCGGCTGGCGTATTCGTCGGCAAGGGTTCGGACCTGGGCGGCGGTTGCTCGACCATGGGCACCCTGTCGGGCGGCGGCAACATTGTGATCAAGGTGGGCGAAGGCTGCCTGATCGGCGCGAACGCCGGTATCGGCATTCCGTTGGGCGACCGCAACACCGTCGAATCGGGCCTGTACGTGACCGCCGGGACCAAAGTGGCGCTGCTGGACGAGCACAACAAACTGGTCAAAGTGGTCAAGGCACGCGAACTAGCCGGTCAACCGGACCTGTTGTTCCGTCGCAATTCGGAGACCGGCGCGGTGGAATGCAAAACCCACAAATCGGCCATCGAACTGAACGAAGCGCTGCACGCTCACAACTAAGCAAAACGTCAAATAGATCACCTGTGCCCTGCCCTTGCAGGAGCAAGGCTTGCCCGCGATGGCGTTATCACTGACGCCAAAAGCTTCGCGAGCAAGCTTTGCTCCCACAGGATCAATGCAGGAGCGAGGCTTGCCCGCGAAGAGGCCCTTGAAGCCGCCAAAAGCTTCGCGGGCAAGCCTCGCTCCTACACGATCAAGGTCTCGGGCAAGGTCAGGCGTTCCCCCAGCCCATGTTCAACAGGGCCCGATTGCATGATGATTCCGTCTCCCTGGCGCGCCGATTTCCCGGCCATCGCCGCGCTGCAACGGCAAGACCAGACCTATCTGGACAACGCCGCCACCACGCAAAAACCTCACGCCCTGCTGGATGCCCTGGCGCATTACTACGCCAATGGCGCGGCCAACGTGCATCGGGCGCAACACCTGCCCGGCGCCCACGCCACCCAGGCGTTCGAGGACAGCCGCAGCAAAGTCGCGCAATGGCTCAATACGGGCGATTGCGGGCAGATCATCTTCACCCACGGCGCCACCAGCGCGCTGAACCTCCTGGCCTATGGCCTGGAACACTTATTCAATCCGGGCGATGAAATTGTCATCAGCGCTCTGGAGCATCACGCCAACCTGCTGCCGTGGCAGCAACTGGCGCTGCGTCGCGAGCTGAAACTGGTGGTTTTGCCACTGGACGCCGACGGCGTGATCGACCTCGCCGCCGCCGCGCAATTGATCGGCCCGCGCAGCCGATTACTGGCGGTCAGTCAGCTGTCGAATGTGCTCGGCGTCTGGCAACCGCTGCCCGAGTTGCTGGCCATGGCCAAAGCGCACAACGCGCTGACCGTGGTCGATGGCGCGCAAGGCGTGGTCCACGGCCGGCATGACGTGCAGGCGCTGGGTTGCGACTTCTACGTGTTTTCCAGTCACAAACTCTACGGGCCCGATGGCCTCGGCGTGTTGTTCGGCCGTCACGCGGCGCTGGAGCAACTGCGGCCGTGGCAATTCGGCGGCGAAATGGTGCTCGACGCCAATTACCACGACGCGCGATTCCGCCCAGCGCCGCTGGGCTTTGAAGCGGGCACGCCGCCGATTGCCAGCGTGATTGGTCTGGGGGCGACTCTGGATTACCTCGCCGGGCTGGATCAGCACGCGGTGTCGGCCCACGAAGCCGCGCTGCATGCCTATCTGCTCAAAGGTCTCGAGGCGCGCAATGGCATTCGGCTGCTGGGCAAACCGCAATTGGCGCTGGCCAGTTTTGTCGTCGAGGGTGTGCATAACTCGGATCTGGCGCATTTGCTGACTGAACAGGGCATCGCCGTGCGCGCCGGCCATCACTGCGCCATGCCGTTGCTCAAAAGCTTCGAACTGGCCGGGGCAATCCGGGTTTCGCTGGCGCTGTACAACGATTCGGAAGATCTGGAACGCTTCTTTGAAGCGCTGGATCAGGCGCTGGAGTTGCTGCGATGAGTTTGCCTGACGCCGCCGCCGTCGCCCTCGAAACCTTTCACAACGCCGCGAGTTGGGAGCGACGCGCACGTTTGCTGATGCAGTGGGGCGAGCGCCTGCCGGCGTTGAGTGATGAGGATAAAGTCGACGCCAACCGCGTGCATGGCTGTGAAAGCCAAGTGTGGCTGGTCGGTGCGTTGCGCGATGGCCATTGGCAGTTCGCCGCGAGCAGCGATGCGCGATTGATTCGCGGGTTGGTCGCGTTGCTGCTGGCGCGGGTCAACGGGTTGTCGGCGGATGAGCTGCGCCAGGTGGATTTGCCGCAGTGGTTTAACCTGCTTGGACTGAGCAGACAGCTATCCCCGTCGCGCAGTAATGGCCTCAATGCCGTGTTACAGCGAATGAATGAGTTGGCTGGTTAATCGCCATCGCGAGCAAGCTCGCTCCCACCTTGGAATGCGTTCCCCTGTGGGAGCGAGCTTGCTCGCGATGAGGCCATCAGCCACACCGCTCAAACCCCAGGTTTAACCCGATCCGCCGGTCGCCGCACGCCCGCGACAATCTTATCCACAGCCTTGGTCGCCGCGACCATGCCGAACGTCGCCGTCACCATCATCACCGCGCCAAACCCGCCGGCGCAGTCGAGCTTGACGCCGTCGCCGACAAAACTCTTCTGCAAGCAAATGCTCCCGTCCGGTTTCGGATAGCGCAGTTGCTCGGTGGAAAACACGCACGGCACGCTGTAATGGCGGGTCACGGTGCGCGAGAAGTTGTAGTCGCGGCGCAGGGTCGAGCGCACTTTCGAGGCCAGCGGGTCATTGAACGTGCGGTTCAAGTCGCAGACCTGAATCAGCGTCGGGTCAATCTGCCCGCCCGCGCCGCCGGTGGTAATGATCTGGATCTTGCGGCGCTTGCACCAGGCAATCAGCGCAGCCTTGGCATTCACGCTGTCGATGCAGTCGATCACGCAATCGATATCCGGCGTGATGTACTCGGCCATGGTCTCGCGCGTCACAAAATCCGCCACCGCGTGCACCGTGCAATCCGGGTTGATCCCGCGCAGACGCTCGGCCATCACCTCGACCTTGGGTTTGCCGACGGTGCTGTCCAGCGCGTGCAACTGGCGGTTGGCGTTGCTCACGCAAACGTCATCGAGGTCGAACAGCGATATCTCGCCGACGCCACAACGCGCCACGGCTTCCGCCGCCCAGGAACCGACGCCACCGACGCCGACAATCGCCACATGGGCCGCGCGCAAACGCTCCAGGCCTTCAATGCCATACAACCGAGCGATGCCGGCAAACCGCGGATCTTCTGTACTCATGACCATTACCCCAAAAACCGGCGCGCATTATAGGGCTACGCGGCCACAAGTTCTAAGCGACAAGCGACAAGTGTAAGAACTTATGTGAAACCGGATTGCCAAATGTAAGGCTTTTCGCTATCGCCTGTACGGTAAGCGGAAGCACGGTGTAGGATGCGCGCCCCTTGGCAACCGCCGACCGTTCCTTCGTTCCACAGCCTCTGGAACCTGAAAAAGCTATGTCATCGCGTAAATTTGGACTCAACCTGGTTGTGGTGCTCGCCATCGCCGCTTTGTTTACCGGCTTCTGGGCGCTGATCAATCGCCCGGTCACCGCCCCCAACTGGCCTGAACAAATCTCCGGTTTTTCTTACTCGCCGTTTCAACAAGGCCAGTACCCGCAGAGAGACCAGTACCCGTCCGACGACGAAATGCGTCGCGACCTGGAGATCATGAGCAAGCTGACGGACAACATCCGTACTTACTCGGTCGACGGCAGCCTGCAAGACATCCCGAAACTCGCCGAAGAGTTCGGCTTGCGCGTGACCCTGGGGATCTGGATCAGCCCGGATCAGGAGCGCAACGAACGCGAAATCCTCCGCGCCATCGAACTGGCCAACACCTCGCGCAGCGTGGTTCGCGTGGTGGTCGGCAACGAGGCAATCTTCCGTAAGGAAATTACTGCCGCCGAGCTCAGCGTAATCCTCGACCGCGTGCGCGCGGCGGTGAAAGTGCCGGTGACCACGTCCGAGCAATGGCACGTCTGGGAAGAACACCCGGAACTGGCCAAGCACGTCGACCTGATCGCCGCGCACGTTCTGCCGTACTGGGAATTTGTCCCGGTGGACAAGGCCGGCCAATTCGTTCTCGACCGCGCCCGCGACCTGAAAAAGATGTTCCCGAAAAAACCGCTGCTGCTGTCGGAGGTTGGCTGGCCGAGCAACGGCCGTATGCGCGGCGGCACCGATGCCAGCCCCGCCGACCAGGCGATTTACCTGCGCACATTGGTCAACAAGCTCAACCGCCAAGGCTTCAACTACTTCGTGATCGAAGCGTTTGACCAGCCGTGGAAGGCCAGCGACGAAGGTTCGGTGGGCGCGTATTGGGGCGTGTTCAACGCCGCGCGCCAGCAGAAATTCAACTTCGAAGGCCCGGTGGTGGCGATTCCGCAATGGCGCGTGCTGGCCATCGGCTCCGCGGTGTTGGCGCTGCTGTCGCTGACCTTGCTGATGATTGACGGCTCGGCCCTGCGCCAACGTGGCCGCACGTTCCTGACGTTTATTGCGTTTTTGTGCGGTTCGGTTCTGGTGTGGATCGGCTACGACTACAGCCAGCAATACAGCACCTGGTTCAGCCTGACGGTGGGGTTCCTCCTCGCCCTCGGTGCGCTCGGGGTGTTTATCGTGTTGCTGACCGAGGCGCATGAATTGGCCGAGGCGGTCTGGACCCACAAGCGCCGGCGAGAATTCCTGCCGGTCGTAGGGGATTCGGACTACCGACCGAAAGTCTCGATTCACGTACCGTGCTACAACGAACCGCCGGAGATGGTCAAACAGACCCTCAATGCCTTGGCCAACCTCGACTATCCGGACTTCGAAGTCCTGATCATCGACAACAACACCAAGGACCCGGCGGTCTGGGAACCGGTGCGCGATTACTGCGCAACCCTCGGCCCGCGCTTCAAGTTTTTCCACGTCGCGCCGCTGGCCGGCTTCAAGGGTGGCGCGCTGAACTACCTGATTCCGCACACCGCCAAAGACGCCGAAGTGATTGCGGTGATCGACTCCGATTACTGCGTCGAGCCGAACTGGCTGAAGCACATGGTGCCGCACTTCGCCGATCCGAAAATCGCCGTGGTGCAGTCGCCGCAGGATTATCGCGACCCGAACGAAAGCACCTTCAAGAAGCTCTGCTACGCCGAATACAAAGGTTTCTTCCACATCGGCATGGTCACTCGCAACGACCGTGACGCGATCATCCAGCACGGCACCATGACCATGACCCGGCGCTCGGTGCTCGAGGAGCTCGGCTGGGCCGACTGGTGCATCTGTGAAGACGCCGAGTTGGGCTTGCGCGTCTTCGAGAAAGGTTTGTCGGCGGCGTACTACCACACCAGCTACGGCAAAGGCCTGATGCCGGATACGTTTATCGACTTCAAGAAACAGCGTTTCCGCTGGGCCTATGGCGCGATTCAGATCATCAAGCGGCACACCGCCAGCCTGCTGCGCGGCAAGGGCACCGAGTTGACCCGTGGCCAGCGTTACCACTTCCTCGCGGGCTGGTTGCCGTGGGTCGCGGACGGCATGAATATCTTCTTCACCGTCGGCGCGCTGTTGTGGTCGGCGGCGATGATCATCGTGCCGCAACGGGTCGATCCGCCGTTGTTGATTTTCGCGATCCCGCCACTGGCGCTGTTTGTGTTCAAGGTGGGCAAGATCATCTTCCTCTACCGCCGTGCGGTCGGGGTCAACCTGAAGGATGCATTCTGCGCGGCCCTGGCCGGGCTCGCGTTGTCGCACACCATCGCCAAAGCGGTGCTGTACGGGTTCTTCACCACCAGCATTCCGTTCTTCCGCACCCCGAAAAACGCCGACAATCACGGCTTCTGGGTGGCAATTTCGGAAGCGCGTGAAGAGGTGTTCATCATGATGCTGTTGTGGGGCGCGGCGCTGGGGATCTTCCTGGTCAACGGCCTGCCGAGCAACGACATGCGCTTCTGGGTGATCATGCTGCTGGTGCAATCGCTGCCGTACCTGGCGGCGCTGATCATGGCGTTCCTGTCTTCGCTGCCAAAACCAGCGACGGAGCCTGCGCCGGTGCCGGCCGTCTAAATCAGTCCGGATGCACTAAACGGCGGCCAATGGCCGCCGTTTTGCTTTAAGATAACCGCCATTTTGCGCGCCACGCCCCAATCCCTGTAGGAGCGAGGC
Source organism: Pseudomonas sp. 43NM1 (assembly GCF_002836905.1). NCBI lineage: Bacteria > Pseudomonadati > Pseudomonadota > Gammaproteobacteria > Pseudomonadales > Pseudomonadaceae > Pseudomonas > Pseudomonas sp. 43NM1. The sequence goes on from NZ_MKGS01000069.1 coordinate 8,414, forward strand.
TTGCCCGCGAACGAAGCGACGCGGTGTAACAGATACACCTCATCATCGTTCTTCGCGGGCAAGCCTCGCTCCTACAGATAAATAAAGCTCCGGAGTTTTCCATGACGGCCCACGCCGACCTTTCGCCGACCCTTCAACTCGCCATCGACCTGATCCGCCGTCCGTCCGTGACGCCGGTCGACGCCGATTGCCAGAAGCAGATGATGCAGCGCCTGGGCGATGCCGGTTTTCAACTCGAGCCAATGCGCATCGAAGATGTGGATAACTTCTGGGCCACCCACGGCAAACACGACGGCCCGGTGCTGTGCTTCGCCGGTCACACCGACGTGGTCCCGACCGGCCCGGTGACGGCGTGGCAGATCGACCCGTTCAACGCGCTGATCGACGAACATGGCATGCTCTGCGGGCGTGGCGCAGCGGACATGAAAGGCAGCTTGGCGTCGATGACCGTGGCCGCCGAGCGCTTCGTCGCCGACTACCCGGACCACAAGGGCAAAGTGGCTTTCCTGATCACCAGCGATGAAGAAGGCCCGGCGCACCACGGCACCAAAGCCGTGATCGAACGCCTCGCCGCGCGCAAGGAACGTCTGGACTGGTGCATCGTCGGCGAACCGTCGAGCACTACGCTGGTCGGCGACGTGGTCAAGAATGGCCGTCGCGGCTCGCTCGGCGCCAAGCTCACCGTGCGCGGGATCCAGGGCCACGTGGCCTATCCGCACCTGGCGAAAAACCCGATCCACCTCGCCGCCCCGGCGCTGGCCGAACTGGCCGCCGAGCATTGGGACCACGGCAACGACTTCTTCCCGCCGACCAGTTTCCAGATTTCCAACGTCAATTCCGGCACCGGCGCGACCAACGTGATTCCGGGTGATCTGGTGGCGGTGTTCAACTTCCGTTTCTCCACCGAATCCACCGTCGAAGGCCTGCAAAAACGCGTCGCCGACATTCTCGACAAACATGGCCTCGACTGGCACGTCGATTGGGCGCTGTCGGGCCTGCCGTTCCTCACCGAACCGGGCGCCCTGCTCGACGCAGTGGCATCGAGCATCAAGGACATCACCGGGCGCGAGACCAAGGCCTCTACCAGTGGTGGCACCTCCGACGGACGCTTCATTGCGACCATGGGCACGCAAGTGGTTGAGCTGGGGCCGGTCAACGCGACCATTCACCAGGTCAACGAACGCGTCCTCGCCGCAGACCTCGATGTATTGACCGAAATCTATTATCAAACCCTGATCAAGTTGCTCGCCTGATGCTCGCCTGCCCAATCTGCAGCGAACCGCTGAACGCGGTGGACAACGGCGTGGCCTGCCCCGCCGGGCATCGTTTCGACCGCGCGCGCCAGGGTTACCTGAACCTGTTGCCGGTGCAGCACAAGAACAGCCGTGACCCTGGGGATAACCTGGCAATGGTCGAGGCCCGTCGCGACTTCTTGAACGCCGGCCATTACGCGCCGGTGGCCAAGCGGCTGGCCGAGCTGGCCGGGCAATACGCGCCGCAGCGCTGGCTCGACATCGGTTGTGGCGAAGGTTATTACACCGCGCAAATCGCCGACGCCTTGCCCAATGCTGACGGCTACGCGCTGGACATTTCTCGCGAAGCGGTCAAACGCGCCTGCAAACGCAACCCGCAGCTGACCTGGTTGATCGCCAGCATGGCGCGCGTGCCGTTGGCGTCCGGCAGTTGCCAGTTTCTGGCGAGCGTGTTCAGTCCGCTGGACTGGGAAGAGGCCAAGCGCCTGCTCAGTACCGGCGGCGGCTTGATGAAAGTCGGGCCGACCAGCGGCCATCTGATGGAATTGCGCGAACGCCTGTACGACGAGGTGCGTGAATACACCGACGACAAGCATTTGGCTCTGGTGCCGGAAGGCATGGCGCTGGCGCACAGCGAAACCCTGACATTCAAACTGACGCTGGAAAAGGGTCAGGATCGCGCCAATCTGCTGGCAATGACGCCCCACGGCTGGCGCGCCAGTGCCGAACGCCGCGCGGCCGTGATCGAGCAGGTCGAGCCGTTCGAAGTCACCGTTTCGATGCGTTACGATTACTTCGTACTTCAATAATTTTTGGTCTTGAGCAACAGCTTGAGGCCGGCTAAATCCGCGAATGGATTTTTCAAGACCGCAGTGAGGACATCCATGCGCCAACCCGATATCGAGATTTACCTGAAAGACGCCGACGTCGACTACAAAGCCGTCGCTGATTGGCTCAGCGCCGCGCTCGGCCCGTGCAGTGAGTGGGTCAAGAAAGGCCAGACTTACAAGTGCAGCGCCGGCAACGTGCCCGTGACCTGGCTGCCGAAAGCCGTGGGCAAGTGGAACAGCCTGTACCTGGAAAGCGACCAGACGCCGTGGGAAGACGACATCGCGTGCGCCCGCGCCGCTTTCGCCGCACTGAACGTCGAAGTGCGTTGCGCGCCAGGCACGTGGGTCGAGGAAGAAGGTGAAGAGACCGCCGATCGCTGGATGCGCATCAGCGCCGATGGCGAAGAAGAGATCACCTGGAAGACCGCGTAAAACAAGCAACACCAAAAACCTGTAGGAGCAAGGCTTGCCCGCGAAGCTTTTAGCGCCAGTGATGACGCCTTCGCGGGCAAGCCTCGCTCCTACGGGTCATGCGTGATCCGGGGATCGGGTTACAGACCTATAACATCCTCAGCCTGCAAACCCTTCTCGCCGGTCACCACGGCGTATTCAACCTGCTGACCTTCGGCCAGCGAACGGTGCCCTTCGCCGCGAATCGCGCGGTAATGCACGAACACGTCCACCCCGTCCTCGCGCTGAATAAAGCCGTAACCCTTGGCGTCGTTGAACCACTTCACACTGCCGGTTTCGCGCGTTGCCATGTGTCTTTACCTCTTTGTTTTTATTTTGAGCGGTCGAGTATATGACAGCCGCGAAAATGCTCAACTATAGAATGGTTGTGTGCTTTTTTGCCGATTTTCGGCGAATACGGCACACTGTCCGCCCCCGAGCAAACGCTCGGTTTCACTCACTCACGCAGAAGCCGTATGACCCGTTCCCCGTTCCGCCGTCTGGTATTTGGCACCCTGCGCCGACTGTTGTACCTCTGGGTTCGCTCGGAGACGATCAACCAGTCGTCCCTTACCCTCAACCTCGACCGCAGCCGTCCGGTGTTTTACGTCCTGCAAAACCCTTCGCTGACCGACCTTGCCGTGGTCGACACCGAGTGCACCAAGGCCGGCCTGCCGCGCCCGGTGCTGCCGGTGTCGGTGGGCAATCTGCTGGAACCGGCGGCGTTCTTTTACCTGACGCCGGAGCCTGACTGGCTCGGCCGCCAGGACAAACGCGGCGCGCCGCCGGCCCTGACCCGACTGGTCAGCGCCCTGAGCCAGAATGCTGCCGAAGACGCGCAGATCATTCCGGTCAGCGTGTTCTGGGGGCAGTCGCCGGACAGCGAGTCGAGCCCGTGGAAGCTGTTGTTTGCCGACAGTTGGGCGGTCACCGGGCGTTTGCGCCGTTTGCTCAGCATCATGATTCTGGGGCGCAAGACCCGCGTGCAGTTCTCGGCGCCGATTCACCTGCGCGAACTGATCGAGCACAACAAGGGCCACGAACGCACCGTGCGCATGGCCCAGCGCATTCTGCGGGTGCACTTTCGCAACCTCAAAGCGGCGGTCATCGGCCCGGACATTTCCCACCGACGCAATCTGGTCAAGGGTTTGCTCAACCAGCCGCTGGTCAAGCAAGCCATTCTGGACGAGGCCGAGCGCGAGAAAATCTCCCCGGAAAAAGCCAAGGCCCAAGCGCTGCGTTACGGCAACGAGATTGCTTCGGACTACACCTACACCGCGATCCGTTTCCTCGAAGTGGTGCTGAGCTGGTTCTGGAACAAGATCTACGACGGGATCAAGGTCAATCACATCGAAGGCGTGCAGAAAGTCGCTCAGGGTCACGAAGTGATCTACGTGCCGTGCCACCGCAGCCACATCGATTACCTGCTGCTTTCGTACCTGCTGTTCCGTAACGGCCTGACCCCGCCGCACATCGCCGCCGGGATCAACTTGAACATGCCGGTGATTGGCAGCCTGCTGCGGCGCGGCGGCGCGTTTTTCATGCGCCGCACGTTCAAGGGCAATCCGCTGTACACCTCGGTGTTCAACGAATACCTGCACACCTTGTTCACCAAAGGTTTCCCGGTCGAGTATTTCGTCGAGGGCGGCCGTTCGCGCACTGGGCGCATGCTGCAACCGAAAACCGGGATGCTCGCCATCACCCTGCGCAGCTTCCTGCGTTCGTCGCGCATGCCGATCGTGTTTGTGCCGGTGTACATCGGTTATGAGCGCGTGCTCGAAGGCCGGACCTACCTCGGCGAATTGCGTGGCGCGAGCAAGAAGAAAGAATCGATCTTCGACATCTTCAAAGTCATCGGCGCGCTGAAGCAGCGCTTCGGCCAGGTGGCGGTGAACTTCGGCGAGCCGATCAAACTCGCGGAATTCCTCGACGGCGAACAGCCGGACTGGCGCTCGCAGGAACTTGGTCCGCAGTTCAAACCGGCGTGGCTCAACGAAACCACCAACCGTCTCGGCGAGAAAGTCGCGCAGCATCTGAACGAAGCGGCAGCGATCAACCCGGTCAATCTGGTGGCGCTGGCGCTGCTGTCCACCAGCCGTCTGGCGCTGGACGATCGGGCGATGGCGCGGGTGCTGGATCTTTATCTGGCGCTGCTGCGCAAGGTTCCGTACTCGCCGCACACCACGCTGCCGGAAGGCGATGGCCGCGCGTTGATCGAGCACGTGAAAGACATGGATTTGCTCTCCGAACAGAGCGATGCGTTGGGCAAGATTCTGTATCTGGATGAGCAGAATGCGGTCCTGATGACCTATTACCGCAACAACGTGTTGCACATCTTCGCGCTGCCGGCGCTGCTGGCGAGTTTCTTCCAGAGTGCCTCGCGCATGAGCCGCGAGCAGATCCTGCGTTACACGCGCGCGCTGTATCCGTACCTGCAATCGGAGCTGTTCATTCGCTGGTCGATGGAGGAACTGGACGCGGTGGTTGATCAATGGCTCGAAGCCTTCGTCGAGCAAGGCCTGCTGCGCTTCGAGAACAATGTGTACCTGCGCCCGGCGCCGAGTTCGCGCCATTTCGTGTTGCTGACGCTGCTGTCGAAAAGCATTGCGCAGACGCTGCAACGTTTCTACATGACTGTTTCGCTGCTGCTCAACAGCGGCCAGCACAGCATCAGCGCCGAAGAGCTGGAAGACTTGTGCACGGTCATGGCCCAGCGCCTGTCGATCCTGCATGGCTTGAACGCCCCGGAATTCTTCGACAAGAGCCTGTTCCGCCACTTCATCCAGACCATGCTCGACCTCGACGTGCTGCGTCGCGACGAGGCCGGCAAGTTGAGCTATCACGAATTGCTCGGCGAACTGGCCGAAGGCGCGGCGAAACGTGTGTTGCCAGCGGAGATTCGCTTGTCGATCCGCCAGGTGGCGCTGCATCGCAGTGAAGATGCGGCGGATCAGGTCGCCGTGCAACCTGAGGCCTGAGGCCATAAAACCTGTAGGGGCGAGCTGCTCGCGAACGCGCTGTATCAGTCGGAAACAGTTTGGCTGACCCAGCGCTATCGCGAGCAGGCTCATTCCCACCCTTTGTCCAATTCGCAAAAAGGAAGCCGCCATGCTCCGCCCTACCCTTCGCTTCGCCGGCCTCTGTGCAGGCTTGATGATTTCCGCCAGCGCGCTGGCGTTGTCGCTCAGTGATCTGTCGCAACAGGACGCTACCGGCGGCCTGAAAGACGCTTTGACCCAAGGCGCGCAACTCGCCGTCAAGCAACTCGGCACGCCGGGCGGCTTCAGCAACAACCCCGAGGTGAAGATCGAGCTGCCGGGCAAACTCGGTAAAGTCGCGAGCAAAATGAAGGCTTTCGGCATGGGCGCGCAGGTCGAGCAACTCGAAACCAGCATGAACAAAGCGGCGGAAACTGCCGTGACCCAGGCTCAGCCGATCCTCGTGGATGCGGTGAAGAAAATGAGCGTGGCCGACGCCAAGGGCATTCTCAGCGGCGGCAAGGATTCGGCGACGCAATACCTCGACAAGTCGAGCCGCGAACAGATCCGCGCGAAGTTCATGCCGATCGTCAAACAAGCCACCGACCAGGTCGGCCTGGCCAAACAATACAATTCCTTCGCCGGCCAAGCCGCGACGCTGGGTGTGCTCGACGCGAAGAGCGCCAACATCGAAAGCTACGTGACCGAACAGGCGCTCAACGGCTTGTTCGAGATGATCGGCAAACAGGAAGAAACCATCCGCCAGAACCCGGCCGCCGCCGCCACCAGCCTCGCCAAAAAAGTCTTCGGCACGCTGTAACTGCAATGCCAAACCCCGTAGGAGCGAGGCTTGCCCGCGAAGGGGCCGTTTCAGTCGATATTGCAGTCGCCTGACACGCCGCCATCGCGAGCAGGCTCGCTCCCACAAGGGATATGCGTTATGCCCAGATACCGCAGCCACCCCAGACCTATTGTGGGAGCGAGCTTGCTCGCGATAGCGGTTAACCAGTCAGAAATGTACCGACTGACACGCCGCCATCGCGAGCAGGCTCACTCCTACAGGGGGATTGGTGGGCTACTCGGATATCGCAGCCACCGGCGATTTACTGTGGGAGTGAGCCTGCTCGCGATAGCATTTGACTCGTCAACAATGCGCTGTCTGTCACCCCGCCCTCGCCAACAGACTCGCTTCCATAAACGCTCCGGTAAACCCGCTGACCGCCCTGGCGATGATCGAGCTTTGGAAGTCGATGAAGTACGTCAGGTCCAGGCCATCCGCCTCGCTGTTCAGATAAGAGCGACCATATTTCACCGGCGCATTACGCAGCAGCGTGCTGATGGTGATGTAACGGAAACCCGAATAGTCATGCTTGAACATCACCCAATAAAACAACGCTCGCGCGACCCGACCGTTGCCGTCGCGAAAAGGGTGTTCATAACCTACGGCAAAATGCAGGACGATGGCTTGGATCAGCGGATGCAGATAACCAGCCTGATCAGGGTCGTGCTGCAATTGATTGATCCACTTTGCCAGCGCCTGCAAGCGCAATGACAACCCCTCTGCAGGCGGCGGTGTATGGACGGTGTTGCCCTCGCCATCCTGCACTACCACTTCATCGTTGAACCTGAAAATACCCGGCGAATACTGCTGGTCATGAATTCCTTCAACACCGACGCGATGCATCGCCGCGATCAGTTCAACGCTTAGCGGTTCGTGGCGCTTCTCCCAGGCAAAACTCATCATTTTGTTATTGCCGATCACCATGCGCTCGTCGGGCGTGCGCGGCAGGCGTTGGCGTCTGAGCATGTCCTTGGCCACCGGCGTGGTGGTCGCTGCACCTTCCAGTTGGCTACTGCTGATCGCCTCATCCTCGATCAGATCAGCGAGCAGATAACTCAAATGCGCGTGCTTGCCGATCTGCTTCGCCATGTAATCAAGTGCCGCCGTAGTGGCGTGCCGGTCAACCGCCGTAATCGCCTTTTGCGCCGTCGGCGTCATCACAAAGTTAGCCAACTGCGCTGGCTCACCCAATGCCAGCAGGCGGACGAACTGCGCAGCGCGCGCTTTCTTCACCAACGCCCAACAGAGGTGAGCGTCCAATCCGGGCGCCCAGCGATAGCGCAACTCCGCAAACGGCAGGTAGCGCCCGCGATCATCCAGAGGCTTGAGCAGCGCCAGGTAATCCGCCAGGCGCGCCTTGTGTGGCGCTTGCGCCAGCAGGCCAAACACCGGGTCAGTCCGGCCCTTGAGGGCGGGTGGCTTTTTCATCACGACTGTCTCGGCGGCGGCAAAAAACGAGCCTCGAGTACACCATTGAGCCGGGGCCGACTCAATATCGGAGCATTCTGAAAAAGCTGTAGGAACAAAAACCTGTGGAAGCGAGCTTGCTCGCGATAGCGGTTAGCCAGTCAGAAACGTACCGACTGACACAACGCCATCGCGAGCAGGCTCACTCCTACAGGGGGATTGGTGGCTTGCCCGAATATCGCAGCCACCACAGCTCTACTGTAGGAGCGAGGCTTGCCCGCGAAGGGGCCGTGTCAGTCGATATTGCAGTCGCCTGACACAACGCCATCGCGAGCAGGCTCACTCCTACAGGGGATTGGTGGCTTGCCCGAATATCGCAGCCACCGCAGACCTACTGTAGGAGCGAGGCTTGCCCGCGAAGGGGCCGTGTCAGTCGATATTGCATTCGCCTGACACAACGCCATCGCGAGCAGGCTCGCGCCTACAGGGGATTGCGTAACCCCTGTGGGATTCGTCGCGTGCTTATGCAGGATCTTTCTTGATGCGGAACCACGCCGCGTATAGCGCCGGCAGGAACAGCAAGGTCAGCGCCGTCGCGACGATCAACCCGCCCATGATCGCCACCGCCATCGGCCCGAAGAATACGCTGCGCGACAGCGGGATCATCGCCAGTACCGCCGCGAGTGCGGTCAGGACGATTGGCCGGAAGCGTCGCACCGTCGCTTCGATAATCGCTTGCCAGGGTTTCAGTCCGGCGGCGATGTCTTGCTCGATCTGGTCGACGAGGATTACCGAGTTGCGCATGATCATCCCCGACAGCGCGATGGTTCCGAGCATGGCGACGAAACCGAACGGCTGGCGGAACACCATCAGGAACAGTGTCACGCCGATCAGTCCCAGTGGCGCTGTGAGAAACACCATCACCGTGCGTGAGAAACTTCGCAGCTGCAGCATCAGCAACGTCAGCACCACCACAATGAACAGCGGCACGCCGGCCTTCACCGAATTCTGCCCGCGCGACGAGTCTTCAACGGTGCCGCCGACCTCCAGCAAGTAACCATCCGGCAGTTCGGCGCGGATCGGCTCGAGGGTCGGCAGAATCTGCTGCACCAGCGTCGCCGGTTGTTCCTTGCCATAGATGTCGGCGCGAATGGTCACGTTGGGCAGGCGATTACGGTGCCAGATAATGCCCTCCTCAAAACCATATTCCAGCGTAGCGATCTGCGACAGCGCGACGCTTTTACCGTTATCGGTCGGCACCGCCAGGCTAGGCAGCAACGACAGTTCGGTGCGCTCATGCACGGTGCCGCGCAGGAGGATTTCGATCAATTCGTTGTCCTCGCGGTACTGGCTGACGCTGGACCCGGTCAGCGAACTTTGCAAAAACTTCGACAGGTTGGCGGTGCTGACGCCCAACGCGCGGGCGCGGTCCTGATCGACGTTCAGGTACACCACTTTGCTCGGCTCTTCCCAGTCCAGATGGACGTTGACCACGTGGGAATTTTCGCGAACCTTGGTCGCCACTTTCCGCGCCAGCGCCCGAACCTCCTCAATGTGTTCGCCAGTGATGCGGAACTGCACCGGGTAACCCACCGGAGGGCCGTTTTCCAAGCGAGTGACGCGCGAACGCAGGGCCGGAAATTGTTCGTTGAGAGTTTCGATCAGCCAGGTGCGCAGGGTTTCACGCTCCTCGATGGTTTTCGCCAGGACTACAAACTGGGCGAAGCTCGCTGCAGGCAATTGCTGATCCAGCGGTAAGTAAAATCGCGGAGAACCGGTGCCGACGTACGCCACGTAATTGTCGATGCCGGCGTGATCCTTCAACAAAGCTTCGAGGCGTTTAACCTCTTCAGCGGTGTTGCTCAGCGATGCGCCTTCGGCCAGTTTCAAATCGACCATCAACTCCAGACGACCCGAGGCCGGGAAGAATTGTTGCGGGACAAAACGAAACAACACGATGGACGCGATAAACAGCACCACCGTCAGCGTGATCACCGTTTTGCGCCAGCGCACGCACCATTCCACCAGGCGTCGGACGCGCTGATAAAACGGCGTGGCGTACGGATCCGGTTGCCCGGCGCCATGTTTGGCGGCATGAATCTTCGCCAGATCCGGTAGGAGTTTTTCCCCCAGATACGGCACGAACACCACGGCGGCAATCCATGACGCCAACAGCGCGATGGTCACCACCTGAAAGATTGATCGGGTGTATTCACCGGTGCCCGATTGCGCGGTGGCGATCGGCAGGAACCCGGCAGCGGTGATCAGCGTGCCAGTGAGCATCGGGAACGCAGTGCTGGTCCAGGCATAACTGGCGGCTTTGATCCGGTCGAAACCCTGCTCCATTTTGATCGCCATCATTTCCACGGCGATGATCGCGTCGTCCACCAGCAACCCCAGCGCCAATACCAGCGCGCCGAGGGAAATCTTGTGCAGGCCGATGCCGAGGTAATACATGCAGGCGAACGTCATCGCCAACACCAGCGGAATTGCCAGTGCGACGACCATGCCGGTGCGCACGCCGAGCGAGAAAAAGCTCACCAGCAACACAATGGCCAGTGCTTCGACCAGCACCTGAACGAACTCGCCGACACCGGTTTTCACCGCCGCCGGCTGGTCGGACACTTTGCGCAATTGCATGCCGGCCGGGAGGTTTTTCTGGATGCGGTCGAACTCGATTTCCAGCGCTTTGCCGAGCACCAGAATGTCGCCACCGTCCTTCATTGCCACGGCCAGACCGATCGCGTCTTCGGCCATGAAACGCATGCGTGGCGCCGGCGGATCGTTGAAACCGCGGCGCACGTTGGCGACATCGGAGATGCGGAACGTACGATCCCCAACCCGAATCGGGAAGTTTTCTATCTGCTCGACTGTCTGAAAATTCCCCGTGACGCGTAGCTGCAATCGCTCGCTGCTGGTTTCGAAAAATCCGGCAGTCGACACCGTGTTCTGTTGTTCCAGCGCTTGCTGCACGGCGGCCAACGGCAAGCCGAGGGTGGCGAGTTTGACGTTGGACAGTTCGATCCAGATCTTCTCGTCCTGCAAACCCAGCAAGTCGACTTTGCCGACATCCTTGACCCGTTGCAGCTGAATCTGGATGCGGTCGGCGTAATCCTTGAGCACCGCGTAATCAAAACCGTCGCCGGTCAGGGCGTAGATATTGCCGAACGTGGTGCCGAATTCATCGTTGAAAAACGGCCCTTGAATGCCCGGCGGCAAGGTTTGGCGGATGTCGCTGATCTTCTTGCGCACCTGATACCAGAGCTCCGGAATCTGCGCTGAATGCATCGAATCGCGGGCGACGAAGGTCACTTGGGATTCACCCGGGCGCGAGAACGAAACGATGCGCTCGTACTCGCCGGTTTCCATCAGCTTCTTTTCAATGCGCTCGGTGACTTGGCGCGAGACTTCCTGCGCCGTCGCGCCCGGCCAGTTGGTGCGAATGACCATGGCTTTGAAGGTGAACGGCGGATCTTCGCTTTGTCCGAGTTTGGTGTAGGAAAGCGCGCCGACGATGGCCAGCAAAAGCATCAGGAACAGTACGATCTGGCGGTTACGCAACGCCCATTCGGAAAGATTGAAACCCATCGGGGATTACTCCTTTTCCGCCAGATCGACGACCCGGTTGGAGCGATCCACCGGGCGCACTTGCTGCCCGTCGTGAAGCACATGCACCCCGGCGGCCACCACCCAATCGCTGGCACTCAAGCCTTCGAGCACCGGCACGCTTTTCTCGCCAAACGCGCCGACGCGCACTGGGACTTTTTTCAGGGTGTTGTTGGCGCCGACCACCCACACATAGGTCGCGCCGTTTTCCGCAGTGACCGCCGACAACGGCACCGACAGCGAGACCACGGCGGCGGATTGGATAAACACGCGGGCGCTCTGGCCCAGTTCGGCCGGGACTTTGCCGGCGGTGAAGGCAATGCGCGCGGCGAAAGTGCGCGATTTTGGATCGGCCGCTGGCGACAGTTCACGGATGCGCCCGGTGAAACGCTGATCGGGTTGCGTCCACAATTCCACGGACACCGGTTGATCGACCTTGAAGCGGCCGAAGTTCTGCTCCGGCAAGCTGATCAACACTTCGCGCTCGCCATCGGTGGCGAGGGTGAACACGGTTTGCCCGGCCGCCACGACTTGCCCGACTTCGACCGAACGCTTGGCGACCACGCCATCCTGCGGCGCGCGCAACACCGCGTAACTCGCCTGATTGGTCGAGACGCTGAATTCGGCTTTGATTTGTTTGAGGCGCGCTTCACCGGATCGGTAAAGGTTTTCGGAATTGTCGTACGCAGATTTACTGACCATCTGACGGTCCATCAGCGTTTTGTAGCGATCACGCTCGGCGCGCACCAGGCTCAGATTGGCCTCGGCGGCGGCCACTTGGGCGCGCGTGGCTTCCAGTTGCAGGCGCACATCTTGCGGATCAAGTTCCGCGAGGGGCTGATCAGCCTTGACCCGTTGGCCTTCCTCGACCAGTCGTCGGCTGACTTTGCCGCCAATACGGAAGGCCAATTCCGGTTCATAACGTGCGCGAACCTCGCCGGGATAACTTTCCATGGCCTGAGCGGAAGGCTGCGGTTGCACCACCATGGCCGGTCGCACGCTGACTTGCGGCACCTCCTCGTGGCCGCACGCCGACAATAAAAAAGCCAGGCTGACTGGCAACGCGAGGGGCAAGGCATAGCGCAACATGGCAAACGACCTTTCGCTAATGGTGCTTGGAATAATTATACTGGCCGGTATGTTATTAATAGCAAACTCACCAGTCCAGTATTAAAAGCGAAGAATGTCGAACAATCTTTCAGCCTCAAATGGTCCGGGTCGCCCCAAGGATCTGGCCAAGCGCCAGGCCATCCTTGATGCGGCGAAAATTCTGTTTGTGAGTAACGGCTATGCCAACACCAGCATGGACGCGGTGGCGGCCGAGGCCGGGGTGTCCAAGCTCACGGTCTACAGCCATTTCAACGACAAGGAAACACTGTTTTCCGCCGCTGTCGCCGCCAAATGCGAAGAGCAATTGCCTACGCTGTTTTTCGAATTGCCTGACGGCGTTTCGGTAGAAACGGTGCTGTTGAACATCGCGCGCGGGTTTCATCAACTGATCAACAGCGATGAGTCGGTGAACCTGCATCGTTTGATGATCAGCCTCGGCAGCCAGGACCCGAAGCTGTCGCTGATCTTCTTCGAGGCCGGCCCGAATCGCATGTTGACCGGCATGGAGCGCTTGCTGGGCAGGATCAATCAGAACGGCGCGCTGAGCATCGACAAACCGCGTAATGCGGCCGAGCACTTCTTCTGTCTGCTCAAGGGTGCGGGGAATTTTCGTTTGTTGTACGGCTGCGGCGAGCCGGTGGTTGGCGACGCGGCAGAGAGCCACGTGCGCGAGGTGGTGGGGTTGTTTATGCGGGCGTACCGGCCTGAGATTGTTGGCGCCTAGTCGGGAGCCTTCGCGGGCAAGCCTCGCTCCTACAGGGTTCGCGCAGATCCTGTAGGAGCGAGGCTTGCCCGCGAATGGAGCGACTCGGTATCAGGGCTTGAGCGCTTTCTTCGGATAAATGTCGTAACGACTGGATTTGCCATCCAGCGCATGACTGGGTTTCGGCCCGGCGATGCACGGCGCCTTGCGCGGTCGCTTGACCACCACCCGATGGCTGGCCAGCGCCAGCGCCGCTTCGAGCAATGCCGGGGCATCCGGGTCATCACCGACCAGCGGGCGAAACAGGCGCATTTCCTTCTTCACCAGCGCGGTTTTCTCACGGTGCGGGAACATCGGGTCGAGGTAAATCACCTGCGGCGGCTCGCCCTCCCAGTTACGCATCACCTCAATCGAATTGCCCTTGAGCAAACGCATCCGCGCAACGATTGGCGCCACGTCGAAATCTTCTGCAGCACGCGCCAGACCGTCCTCCAGCAAAGCACCGATCAGCGGCTGACGCTCGATCAGGCTCATCTCGCAACCGAGACTCGCCAGCACAAACGCGTCCTTGCCCAGCCCCGCCGTAGCGTCCAACACGCGTGGGCGCACGCCTTGGGCGATGCCGACAGCCTTGGCAATCATTTGCCCGGTGCCGCCGCCGAACAACCGACGATGCGCCGCGCCACCTTCAACGAAGTCGACCCGCACCGGCCCCGGCGCGTCCGGCCCCAGTTGTTGCAACTGCAAACCCTGCTCGCCCACTTGCAAGGCAAACTCGCCGTCAGCCACCTGCATCGGCAAACCCAGGCGTTCGGCCCATTGCTCGGCTTGTGGCTGAAACGCCGGGGCCGAGGCCTCGACATGGATGCGGCAGGCCGCAGGTTGTTCAATCATGGGGAAAAGTGCTCAAAAAATTAATGATCGGCAAAAAACGTCCGATAACAAAACTATCGAGCATTTTGCCAGAGCTGAGCGTCGACCGAGAAAAATGTCAGACATTCAAACCACATCCGTAGGCTACATATCGCGTCATGGCGATTATGCACTGCGAAATTCCCAGGCACTGAGCGGCGTCAGTCACCTATGGCAGGATTTCTTTGCCCAGGCGCTGGCCGAACAGTCGAGCGGTGTGGTGCCTGCCTGCGGGACTTTTCCCCCGGTTGATCTGCAAAGCCCGGTCGAGCCAACCGTCGGCAGCGAGCTCTACGCGCACATTGTTTCCCAGCGCGAATGCGATGTGACAGAAACCCAGGTCAAACCGCCAGAGCCGCTGTTCCTGCCGATTGCCGAGTTCGAAATGGACCTGGCCGACAAACCGTTCCCACCGTTCCCGCCGGAAGAAATCGTCGCGCAGCAGCAACAGCAGAACTTCGAAAGTGGCTGGGTGCGTCCCATCGTGCTCACCGCTGGCCAGCCTGTGCCAGCCGCCGGCCCGGCACCGCAACCGCGCCCGCTGCACTTGCCGATTGCCGAATTCGAACTGCACCTGCTGGACAAACCGTTCCCGCCGTTCTCGCCGCAAGAGCTGGTCGAGCAGCAGAAACAACTTGATTTCGATAACGGTTGGGCACGCCCGATCGTCCTGCAAAACCTGCGCATCGCCGCCTAAACCCCTCGCAACAGATGCTCCAGCAGCAAATCCGCTAGCGACAGACCGACCAACCCCCGACATCCACGTGAAAGTGATTACGATGCGCGGCGTTGTAGTCCGGGCTCAACACCACACTGAACATCTCGCAGGCGCCATCGCGGACCTGACGTAGAAACTGCGCGTCCTTATTGTCCTTCGGCCAGTCCTTGAGCACGTTGACCGAGCGCCCGTCCGCCAGGCGAAAACCGGCGATGTCCAGGGCATTGGCGCTGGCATGCTGGCTGCGCGCGCCGTTCTCGCGGTTGTACATGTTGCGACAGGCAAAACTGCCGAGGTGATCGACCCGCGTCACGGCTTGGCCGTAAACCGCTTGTGACGCCGGTTGCAGGGCGTGGCGCTCGAACAGGGCAAACGCCACCGCCAACGGACAACTGGCGAGGAAGCTGCTGCTCAGGCCCACCTCCCCGCCCTGCACGCGCAGGGTGTTGGTCAGCGGGCAGGTCGCGTCGGGGCTGTCGGCCTGACGGCTGGTGCGCAATCCGGAACTGCTCAGCGCCTGATCGCACAATTGCGCATCGCTGCGCAGGCGCATCAGCTTGTAGCGGGTGAGAAAATTCGGCGCAGCTTTCACGTCCAGCGGCGCCCACGGATTCCATTGCGCCGGCACGGCCACCCAGCCACGCCAGACGCTCACGCCGGCCGTGCCGACGAGCAACAACAGCAGCAACCACAACAACCGCCACCCACTCAAACGCATGGTCAACCTTTGAATAATTGATTCGCCTGCGCGTAAGGCATCGAGCGCGCGGTGAAATCGAAAGTGCCAGAAGTCTTGATCTCTTCGGCGGCGCGGAAGAACTCGCCGTACGCCGCCAAGGCCAACGCCGAACCGACGCTGATGCGCTTGACGCCCATCTCGCTGAGTTGCGCGACGGTCAATTGGAGCCCGCCGGACATCAACACATTCACCGGTTTCGGCGCCACCGCGCGGACCACCGCCAACACCTCTTCGGCGCTGCGCAGGCCCGGCGCATACAGCACGTCGGCGCCGGCCTCGGCGAAGGCTTGCAAGCGTCGGATGGTGTCGTCGAGATCAGGGTTGCCGTGCAAAAAGTTCTCGGCGCGTGCCGTCAGGGTAAACGGGAACGGCAAACTGCGCGCCGCGGCGACCGCAGCTTTGACCCGCGCCACCGCATTGTCGAAACCATAGATCGGCGCTTCCGCTCGGCCGGTGGCGTCTTCGATCGAGCCGCCAACCGCGCCCGCCTCCGCCGCGCGCAAAATGCTCTGCGCGCATTCCGCCGGATCATCTGCAAAGCCGTTTTCCAGATCGACCGCGACCGGCAGATCGCTGGCCGCGACAATCGCGCGGACGTTGGCCAAGGTGTCGTCCAGAGTCAACGCGCCATCCGGGCGTGCGTTGGAGAACGCATAACCGGCGCTGGTCGTGGCCAGCGCCTCGAAGCCCAGGCTGGCGAGCATTTTCGCCGAGCCGGCGTCCCACGGGTTGGGAATGACGAAGGCCTCTGCGCGTTCATGCAGTGCTTTGAACGCCTGGGCTCGAAGGGTTTGCGCATCCATTGGCAGCTCCTGAGAAGAGGGAAATCCGCTTCAGAGCAGGCCAAGTTGCTCGGCGGCGGGCTCTCTATATAGCTCAGGCAGCGGCGGCAAGCCAGGCAAACGCGTCATCAGTTTTGCGTGAAAGCGTTGCGCCAGTTTTGCCGCCAGCAGATTGTCGGCGGTGTGCAGGAAGATGTACGGCGTGCGCCCCTCTTCGATCCACGCAGCGATTTTTTCGACCCACGGCACCAGGAACGGATCGTTGGCCTCCAGTTGCGGATGGCCGATAAAGCGCACCTGCGGAAACTGCGTGAACGCTGCCGGGCGGGTCGGCACGTTGGGCTTTTTCGCCTGCGCTTCGAGCACCGAGGGCGCGGTCGAGGTGCAACTGAACAGCGCGCGCGAATCGAGGCAAATGCGCTCGACACCGCGGTCGAGCAACATCCGGTTGAGCATGCGTTCGGCATCGCCCTTGGCGAAGAATTCACGATGACGCACTTCAATCGCCAACGGTCGGTCGACGGCGTCGATAAACCCGGCCAGTTCCGCGAGGCGTTGCGGTGTGAAGCTTTTCGAGAGTTGCAGCCAGATCGGCGAAACCCGCTCGCCCAACGGGCTGAGCAGTTGCAGGAAAGTCTCGACCGCAGTCAGTTGCTCGCGCAGGTCGCCGCTGTGGCTGATGTCGCCGGGGAATTTGGCGGTGAAGCGAAAGTGTTCGGGCATGGTTTCGGCCCAGCGCTGCACGGTGCTGGCAGCCGGGCTGGCGTAGAAGGTCGTATTGCCTTCAACGGCGTTGAACACTTGAGAATAGAGGCTGAGGAATTCGCCGGGTTTCGCGTCTTGCGGGTAGAGGTAGTCGCGCCAGGCGTTTTCACTCCAGGACGGGCAACCGAGGTAGTAAGGCAGCAGCATCAGATGTAGAGGTCGAGGCCCAACACATCGGCATCCCAATCAACAAAACCGGCGGTGCTCAGGTAGCTGGCGAGGGCCATCGCGACGCTTTTGCTCATGGCGCGGTGGTAAAGCATGTCTTGCTGACGGGCGGGGAGATTGCTCAAGCGTTGCGCGGAGGCTTTGGCGGCACGGGCGGCCATTTGCTCTTCGGACGGAAATTCCAGCTCGCCGTCGATGTCATCGACAGATTCTTCCACCACGACATTGCCTTTGCGAGGCTTGCGCTTGATGGGGTAGGACTGAGAGGAAAGGCCGTCTATACGCATAAGTACATGCTCGGTATCGATGATGGCAGTTTAGTGGCGCGCGGACCACTTCGCAAACAGCCGAGTGATAACTAGAACACATAAAAGCAAAAAGGTTTAAAGCGAAGGGGTAAAACTGACGATTGGCTAATGCTGAAATACCAATTGTGGCGAGGGGGCTTGCCCCCGTTGGGCTGCGAAGCGGCCCCAAATTCCTTCAGACACACCGCGTAAGCAGGTTTTACGACTGCTGCGCAGCCGAACGGGGGCTTGCCCCCTCGCCACAAAAGCCCCTCGGTCAACGTGCTTTCGGGGTCGCAACCTTATCGCGCAGATAAACCGGCTGTGCCTCGTCCGCGACGATGGCCTCGCCGCGCTCCCAGGCAAATCGCGCCAGGGTCAGCAGGTCTTCGGCGTGCGGCAACATCGTCGCGTCGTGCCCGCTCAGGCTGACGCCAATACGCTCGGCGTAACCCCAACCAGTGCCGGCGCCGAACCATTCGCCGCTGGCATCGGCCGGCAATGCCGCAGCTTCCGGCGGCAATACCGCTTCGTTGCCGACCAGCCGCATCTCCCCCGCCGTCTCGCGGTAGCAGCCCCAATACACTTCATCCATCCGCGCATCGATGGCCGCCGCGACCTGACTCACGCCGTGTTCGCGGTAAGCACGCTGGGCCAGCACGGCCAGGTTCGACACCGGCAACACCGGGCGCTCCAGCGCAAAAGCCAGCCCCTGGACCACGCCGATGGCAATGCGCACACCGGTAAACGCGCCCGGCCCTCGGCCAAACGCAATGGCGTCGACCGCTTGCAGCGTGGTGCCGGCGTCGGCGAGCAGTTGCTGAATCATCGGCAACAGCTTCTGCGCGTGCAGGCGCGGGATCACCTCGTAATGGCTCGTAACCTCGCCGTCATGCAGCAAGGCAACGGAGCAAGCTTCGGTCGCGGTGTCCAGGGCCAGCAAGGTGCTCATCGATGTTTCCGTAAGAGAGATCAGAAAAGGGGCGCCAGTATAAACAACTACGGCCCGCAAGCGGGCCGTAGAAGATGAAGCGATTCAGACTTTTCAGCTAAGCGCTTCAAGCACCTTGCCAGTGATCGCTTCAACCGAGCCAACACCTTCGACGTGGCTGTACTTCGGTTTGCCTTGAGCGGTGGACAGCTCCTGGTAAAACTTCACCAGTGGCTCGGTCTGCGCGTGGTAGACCGAGAGACGATGACGCACGGTTTCTTCGGTATCGTCTTTGCGTTGCACCAGTTCGTCGCCGGTGATGTCATCTTTACCGGCAATTTTCGGCGGGTTGTAAACAACGTGGTAAACGCGGCCGGAAGCTTCGTGAACACGACGACCGGCGATACGTTGCACGATGTCTTCGTCTTTGACGTCGATTTCCAGAACGTGGTCCAACTCTACGCCAGCCTTCACCAGGGCTTCAGCCTGAGGAATGGTGCGCGGGAAACCGTCGAACAGGAAACCGTTGGCGCAATCAGCTTGGCTGATGCGTTCCTTGACCAGATTGATGATCAGGTCATCGGAGACCAGACCACCGCTGTCCATGACGCTTTTGGCGACCAGGCCCAGCTCGGTGCCGGCCTTGACCGCTGCACGCAGCATGTCGCCAGTGGAGATTTGCGGAATGCCGAATTTCTCGGTGATGAACTTTGCCTGAGTACCTTTACCGGCCCCCGGAGCTCCCAGCAGAATGACGCGCATCGATGTGCTCCTCAAATTTTTATATGGATAACGTCAGATTCGCCTCTTGGGGCCAATCTCAAAAATAGGGTCGTGTGGCCGCCCAAACGGCCAAAGGCTGATCAAGATACACAGCAGGCCTTGCCCACACAAGCCGCCGAAAGTCGGAGAAACCCACGGCCATCGCGACCTTGCGCCGAGGTGACCCTAGTCGCAACCCCGTCATTAACTGTCGCCTGCCAGACATCTGGCGCGCTTCGCCGGCAGGCACCCGCTCCCCGTGCCAGGTGCCTGAGCCCGCAGCAAAAACCTTAGCCGGTATTGCGCAAACCGGCGGCAATCCCCGCCACAGACACCAGCAGCGCCTGTTCTACCGGGCTGCCCTGCGCCACTTCCTGTTGCCGCGAACGCGCCAGCAACTCGGCCTGCAATAGATGAAGCGGGTCGAGGTAGGTGTTGCGCAAACGGATGAATTCCAAGGTGTCGGGGCTATGTGCCAGCAGTTGCGACTGGCCAGTCAAGCCAAGCACCACGGCGCACGCCTGCGACAATAGGTCGCGTAAATGCGCACCTAAAGGAAGCAGATCGGGCTCTACCAGACGCGCATCGTAAGATTGCGCAATGTCCGCGTCAGCCTTGGCCAGGACCATTTCCAGCATGTCGATGCGCGTGCGGAAGAACGGCCACTGCTCGCGCATTTGCCCCAGCAACTCGCCTTCGCCGCGTTCCAGCGCCTTGCTCAGCGCCGCTTCCCAGCCAAGCCAGGCCGGCAGCATCAGCCGCGTCTGGGTCCAGCCGAAAATCCACGGAATCGCCCGCAGGCTTTCGATCCCACCAGCGCGACGTTTGGCCGGACGGCTGCCCAACGGCAACCGACCCAGTTCCTGCTCCGGCGTCGACTGCCGGAAATACTCGACGAATTGCGGATTCTCGCGCACCACGGCGCGGTAAGCAGCGACGCCATCGGCGGCCAATTCGTCCATCAGATGCCGCCACGCGGGTTCCGGCGGTGGTGGCGGCAGCAAGGTCGCTTCGAGCACGGCGGCCAAGTACAGATTGAGGTTTTGCTCGGCGATGTCCGGCAGGCCAAATTTGAAACGAATCATTTCCCCCTGCTCGGTGGTGCGGAAACGCCCGGCCACCGAACCCGGTGGCTGCGACAGAATCGCCGCGTGCGCCGGACCGCCGCCACGACCCACCGTGCCGCCGCGACCGTGGAACAACAACAGTTCCACTTGTTGCTCGCGGCAGATATCAACCAAACGCTCCTGCGCCCGATACTGCGCCCACGCGGCCGCCGTGGTCCCGGCGTCCTTGGCTGAGTCGGAATAACCGATCATCACTTCCTGCGGCCCGTGCAGGCGCGCGCGATAACCCGGCAGCAGCAGAAGTTTTTCGATCACCGGCCCGGCGTTGTCGAGGTCAGCGAGGGTTTCAAACAGCGGCACCACGCGCATCGGCCGCAACACGCCGGCCTCTTTGAGCAACAGTTGCACGGCGAGCACGTCGGACGCGGCGCCAGCCATCGAGATCACGTAGGAGCCGAGGGACGCGCCCGGTGCGGCGGCGATTTCGCGGCAAGTGGCCAACACTTCGGCAGTGTCGGCGGACGGTTTGAAGTGCGCCGGCAGCAGTGGCCGACGGTTGCTCTGTTCGCGCATCAGGAACGCAATGCGCTCCTCTTCGCTCCAGTCTTCGTAGCGACCGAGGCCGAGGTAATCGGTGATTTCAGTCATGGCTGCGGTGTGCCGCGACGAGTCCTGACGCACGTCGAGGCGCACCAGGAACAAGCCGAACGTCACCGCCCGGCGCAGACAATCGAGCAACGGCCCGTCGGCGATCACGCCCATGCCGCACTCGTGCAACGAGTTGAAACACAGCTCCAGCGGCTCAAGCAGATCGCGGTTGTTTTGCAGCACATCGGCGGGGGCCGGGGTGGTTTGGCTCAGCGCCGCATGCGCCCAATTGCGCGTGGCGCGCAGGCGTTCACGCAATTGCTTGAGCACCGCGCGGTACGGTTCGGCGCTGTCGCCAGCCTTGGCTTTAAGGGCGTCGCTGGCCTGCTGCATGGACAATTCGGCGGCCAGATGATCGACATCGCGCAAGTACAAATCAGCGGCCATCCAGCGTGCCAGCAGCAGCACTTCACGTGTGACGGCGGCGGTGACATTCGGATTGCCGTCGCGGTCGCCGCCCATCCACGAAGCGAAGCGGATCGGCGCGGCTTCCAGCGGCAGGCGCAGGCCGGTCGCGGCGTGCAGCGCCTGGTCTGCCTTGCGTAAATAATTCGGAATGGCTTGCCACAGCGAATGCTCGATCACCGCGAAACCCCATTTGGCTTCGTCAACCGGTGTCGGACGGGTGCGGCGGATTTCTTCGGTGTGCCACGCTTCGGCAATCAGGCGCTGCAATTTTGCCTGGATCTGCTCGCGCTCGGCGCTGGTCAGGTCGCGGTGATCCTGCGCGGCCAGTTGCGCGGCGATCGCGTCGTATTTCTGGATCAGCGTGCGCCGCGCGACTTCGGTCGGGTGCGCGGTCAGGACCAGTTCGATTTCCAGTCGCCCAAGCTGTCGGGCCAGGGATTCGGCGCTGTGACCTTCGCCGCGCAAGCGCGCCAGCAGTTCCGGCAGAACCCGTGCTTCGAACGGCGCCGGTTGCGATTCTTCGCGGCGATGAATCAGCTGATATTGCTCGGCGATATTGGCCAGGTTGAGGAACTGGTTGAACGCACGCGCCACTGGCAGCAATTCGTCTTCGCTCAACTGGTTGAGGCTGGCGCTGAGTTCGGCGTCCATCGAACCACGACGGTCGGCCTTGGCGCCCTTGCGGATCTGCTCGATTTTGTCGAGAAAGCCCTCGCCGTACTGTTCACGAATGGTGTTGCCCAACAGCTCACCCAGCAGGTGAACGTCCTCGCGCAAGCGTGCATCAATATCGGTCATCAGCAGTTCTCCAGCAAAAAATCCGGGTGACCTTAGCGCCATGCATTGGCGTTAGTGCATTGGACTTAGAGAGTGCCGTTGTAGAACGCTTCTTACAAGCAAACGACCAAGTGACTTTAAACCTTGTGGGTAAAAGCTAGTCTCAAGAGTAAGCCGCACAACGGCTGCCGCCGCGCACGATTGCGGCATTCACCCTGCCTGCCGACTGCAGGCATGTCATGAGGTCATTATGAAAATCCGTGAGCTAGCCCAGCATTGGGAAGAAAACGCCAAGGGTCGCCTGACCGACACTGGCTACACGATTCATCTGGACGTGGAAGCTGCCGCCCGCCTGGCGGCAATCACCGAAATGTACCCGAAACGGCATCCCGAAGAGCTGCTGGGCGAGTTGATCGGCGCAGCGCTGGAAGAGCTGGAAGCGAGCTTTCCGTACGTGAAAGGGCAGACCGTGGTGGCCACCGATGAGGAAGGCGATCCGTTGTATGAGGACGTCGGTCCGACCCCACGCTTTCTGGCGTTGTCGCGTCGGCATTTGCATGATCTGGCGTCGGTTGAGGACGAGCAGAAACACTGATTCAGCGTAGGTAAAACTGTGGGAGCGAGCTTGCTCGCGATAGCGGTGGATCGGTCGAAATATTGTCGACTGACACAGCGCTATCGCGAGCAGGCTCACTCCTACATTGGTTTTTGTATCCCCTCAAAAACGTGGGTTGCCGGGGCTCGAAAAGCCTGACCATACCACTGCGCACCTCGAAAGTTCCCGATCTAGAGCCTTGTCCGTTCACTCAAATTTTTTTTAGGCAATGGGCCATCTTCTCTGAACTTTTGAAAAAGCGCTCGGGTCGTACCCTGTAACCACGCCTGGTACGGCCGTTTCAAATAAGCTTTTGAAAGTTCGGTTACGGCTCCAAAAACCAGGATGGATTAGAAGTTTTTCAGGAGTTATCCAATGGAGTTGAAGACCATGAAGACCAGCACTGCCAAATCCTCGTTTACCAACCTGCGCGGTCTGAAACTGGCTGCACTGGCTATCGGCAGCACCTTCGTACTCGCCGGTTGCGCCGGGAACCCGCCGACCGAGCAATACGCCGTGACCCAATCTGCCGTGAACAGCGCTGTCAGCGCCGGTGGTACTGAATTCGCAGCTGTGGAAATGAAGTCCGCTCAGGACAAGCTGAAACAAGCTGAAATCGCCATGCACGACAAGAAGTATGAAGAAGCCCGCACTCTGGCCGAACAAGCCGAGTGGGACGCTCGTGTAGCCGAGCGCAAAGCTCAGGCGATGAAAGCCGAGCAAGCAGTCAAGGATTCCCAGAAAGGTGTTCAGGAACTGCGTCAGGAAAGTCAGCGCACTGTTCAGTAAGCGCGCATCCGGACCACACGCCTGAAGCTCTTATCGATAGAAAGGACGAATTATTATGCGTAAACAATTGATGATCCCCGCTCTCCTGGCCGCAAGCGTTGCACTGGCAGCCTGCTCGACGCCACCGAACGCTAACCTGGAACAGGCTCGCGTCAACTATTCCGGCCTGCAAGCCAACCCGCAAGCAAGCAAAGTTGCGGCGCTGGAAACCAAAGACGCCAGCGATTACCTGGACAAGGCCGACAAGGCTTACCAGGACAAACAGGACCAGGCCAAAGTTGACCAACTGGCTTACCTGACCAACCAGCGCGTTGAAGTGGCCAAGCAGACCATCGCTCTGCGCACCGCTGAAAACAACCTGAAGAACGCCGCGGCCCAACGTGCCCAGGCCCGTCTGGACGCTCGCGATCAGCAGATCAAGCAGCTGCAGGACAGCCTGAACGCCAAGCAGACCGATCGCGGTACGCTGGTGACTTTCGGTGACGTGCTGTTCGCCACCGACCGTGCTGACCTGAAATCCAGCGGCCTGGTTAACATCAACAAACTGGCGCAATTCCTTCAGGAAAACCCTGATCGCAAAGTGATCGTCGAGGGTTACACCGACAGCACCGGTACTGCGAGCCACAACCAGTCGCTGTCCGAGCGCCGTGCCGGTTCCGTGCGCACTGCTCTGGTGAAAATGGGCGTTGATCCAGCGCGCATCGTTGTTCAGGGTTATGGCAAGGAATACCCGGTTGCTGAAAACACCAGCGCCTCGGGTCGTGCGATGAACCGTCGTGTGGAAGTGACCATTTCCAACGACAACCAGCCGGTAGTGCCACGTTCGGCAGTCACTTCGAAGTAAGACCTTCGAAGTAAATCCGTCGAACCAAGCCTTACGCTGTAACGCAAAAGCCCCGTCTGAGTGATCAGGCGGGGCTTTTTCGTGGGTGCTGGTTTTGTAGCGATGATCGGCACCTGTCAAGTGTGACAGTAGGCAAACGAGCCCACTTGCGCAGTTAATCGCGCAGCGCCTGACCCAACGGCGTGACGGAGCTTGACCGATGAAATACCTGAAAGGATTTTGGTTACTTGTCATCGCCGCCAGTCTGGCAGCGTGTATCCCCTCGCCTTCCCTTACGCCGGCAGCGGCGCCTGTTTCCAGCGACGCGGTTGCGACCGACACTCCCTTGCCGCGTGCGGGGATCAATCAGCGGCCGATCACTGGAGTGAAAACCGCGCTACTGCTCGCGGCGCATTGGCCCGGGGACCGTGAACTGGACATGGCAGACCTGTATGAAACCAGTTTCTCCGGCAAGCCCCGCTCGCTCACTCATTACTTGCTGAAAGCGTCCGGCGGCAAACTGGTCCTCAAAGGCACGACAATCTCCGCGAGATTTACCGAGCCGGTTCCGCCCGAGGGGTTTTGGGGTGAAATCAGCACAGGCAAAGCGGCGGCACGCGCCCAGGGTTATGAGCCGGATGACTACGACTACTTTTTCGCCGCGCACAACGACGGCGTCGGCGGCGCGCAAGGTTCGATGCCGGGAAACAATATCGTCATGCGCGATCAGCCGTATGCCGGCCACTACTTATGGGCGCATGAGTTCGGGCATAACCTGGGCTTCAGCCATGAGAATAAATTTGGCGGGATTTTCGACACTTACATCAACTGTCCCGGCCGAGGCTTGGACATTGATGCCCCAACGGGCTGCGCGACCAAGCGCTATGGCGATTCCGGCGATCCGGTGCAGGGCTCGAAATCGGTACAAGCGCTGTACCCGGCGCACAACCGTTGGTACGCCGGTTGGCTCGACGATACGCAAATGGCCGTGATCAAACAGACCGGCCTGTATCGACTGGGCGCTCTCGGCAGCGCCGGACCGCAGTTGTATCTGCTCGATCGCCCCGGCAGCAACGCCACGCAACCGTTGCAGATCGCCGTTGAGTACCGCCAACCGGGCCCGCCGTACGATAACTTTCCCGCCAATGACAATCGGGTGAATGGCGTATGGCTGCGTTACACCACGCTGACCACGCGCGTCGATAACGTGCAACTGGATGGCACACCCGAGACCGTTTCGACTGACGATCCCGCACTATTGGTCGGGCGAGTCTTCAATGATGTGGCGGCGAAATTGAAAATTCAGCTCTGTTCGAACGACCCGCGCGGCGCGACGATTGCCGTCGCTCTGGATGATCAAGCGTTGCCGACGTGCGCGCCGTTGCTGCCGTTTGCCTTTATTGCACATCCGACGTTGGCTGAACGCACCAGCCACAAGCCATTCGTTTCCGGAACCGGCTTGCCCGGCACCACGGTGATCGTTGAGAAAATCGACGATGGGCATATGGTCGGCGTTGTCGGTTCGGCGATTGTCAGGGCGGACGGCCAGTGGTCGACGCAGGTTGATCAGGCGCTGGCCGCGGGTCCGCAACGATTGGCGGTGTACACGACCAATCCGGGCAGCACAAATGGCGCGAGCGGCTATTCGCAGGTGTTCACGGTGATTGGTGCACCGCCAGCGGCCATCGTCCACGTGCCCGCCAACAACTCACAAATCGCGCCTTACCCGACGTTCTCCGGCACCGGTTTGGCCGGGGCGGTGGTCTTGATAAGGGAAGTGGTCGCCGGCCAGCCATCGGACGTTATTGCCACGGCGTTGGTGGATGAAAAAGGCAACTGGTCGGTGCAAAGCCAGACGCATGCTTCGAAAGGCCACTACACGGTGATGTTCATCCAGACCAACGGGGATCGGCAGTCAACGGCTCATCCGACGCGTAGCTTTTGGGTGACTGCGAAGGCGCGCGCCAACCTGTAGGAGCAAGGCGTGCCCGCGAACGCGCCGAGTCAGTCAACATTGATGTTGAAGCTGATGGCCTCTTCGCGGGCAAGCCTCGCTCCTACAGATATCAGCGGTGGCTGCAATTATTGCTCGAGTTTTTGCGGGGTGTCCTGGCCCATGCAACGCACGGCTTTTTTCTGGGCGTTGATCAAGACGCCGGTCAGGCCTTTCTGTTCGGTGTCGAACAGCACCAGCACGCCATCGACGCATTGCGCGACTTGCGGCGCCGGTTGCAGGGAGATTTTGTAGTCTTCGCCCGGCACGGTTTTGAGCATGGTGAATTCGCTGAGCAGCAAGGCATCTTCGGGTTTGGCGAAGTGCAGGTAGCCGTAGTACCACAGCACGCCGACGGTGCCGATGATGGTGCCGATACCGGTGAGGATTATCGGGATCAGATTGCGTTCTTCACTCATTGCGGACTCTCTGGTGGTTCATCTTTGGAATTCAGGGGCACCGGGTAATTGGGGATTTCGCCCAGCCGGCGCAGCCCGTTGAAATGCTGCGGGTCTTCGAGGTAACGCAGCATCACCTGGCGCCAGGTCGGGTCGGCGAAGGTCTGCACATGACCGCCACGGGTCAGTTGCAGCACGCGCGGTGGCGGCGCAGCTTGATACAGACGAATGCCGTTGGAAAGGGGCACGAGCGCGTCGTCGATGCTGTGGAAGATCAGTTTCGGCACGCCGTTGAGCTGCGCCATCGAGTTGATTGCGCTGTCGCCGTCCGGCACCAGCCACGACAGCGGCACCTGCAATGGCCAGGTCGGCCACGAGGTGGTCAGGGCAAATCGGCCGACATCGCGATAGCTCGCGGGCGCGCCGTCGAGGATCAACGCCTTGAGTTGGGGCTGGCGCTGCGGGTGCTGGACCAGGTAATGCACGGCCATCGCACCGCCGAGACTCTGGCCGAGAACGATCAGCGGTTTGCCTTTGACTTCGGGTGCCTGGTCGAGCCAATTGAACGCGGCGTCGATGTCCTGATAGATCGCCGGCAGGCTCGGTTTACCTTCCGACAGCCCATATCCGCGGTAGTCCACCAGCAACACTTGGTAACCCTCTTTCGGCAACCACCAACTGCCGCCGAGGTGATACGAGAGGTTGCCGCCATTGCCGTGCAAGTGCAGCACCGTGCCTTTGACCTCGACACCTTTTGCCGCCGGCAGCCACCAGCCGTGCAGCTTGAGGCCGTCGGCGGTGGTCAGGGTGACGTCGCGAAATTCGATCTTGGCCCGGTCAGGAGTAAACGGCTGGCCCGGTTCCGGGTAGAACAGCAGTGAGCTGCAGCCGGTCAGGGTCAGCGTCAGGAGAAGGCAGGCAATGCCGAGGATTCTCATCCTTTGAAACCTCGCAGAAATAGGATTCGAAATACGCCGCCAATCTGTAGGAGCAAGGCTTGCCCGCGATGAATGCGCCTCGGTCTACTTGAAGACCGCGTTATCGTTCATCGCGGGCAAGCCTTGCTCCTACAGGAGGAAGCGTCATTACAAAATATTGGAATAATCCGCTTCGATCCGGTCCAGGCTCAGGTGGTTGAGGAAGTTGGAGAAGCACATCCACGCCGACAGCGCGTTCATGTCGCGGAACTGTTCCGGCAAATACTTCGGCGCCACCACCAGGCCTTCGTCGACCAACTGACGCAAAGTGCGCATGTCTTCCAGCGTGGTCTTGCCGCAGAACAGCAGCGGCACTTGCTCCAGTTTGCCTTTACGCACGGCCAACTGAATGTAGTTGTAAACCATGATAAAGCCCTTGAGGTAGGACAAGTCTTTGGTAAACGGCAGGCCATTGGGCACCGAACCGCGGAACACCCGACTGGCGTTGCCGTAGCTTTCGCCCATTTCGAAACCTTGCTCGCGGAAGAATTCGAAAACCTGCAGGAAGTCGGCGCCCTCCTCGACCATGTGAATCGCGCGGGTGCGGTTGGTCAGTTTGCGCAAACGGCTCGGGTACGAGGCAAACGTGATGATCTCCATCAAAATCGCCAGGCCTTCCTGCGTCACGGTGGACGATGGCGGACCTTTCGACAGGAAGGTGCAGATCGGCTGATTCAGGCCGTTGAGCGTGGTGCCGACGTGCACCAGACCTTCATGGACTTCGAGCGCGCGCACGTCGCGGTCGTTGAACATCGCGTCGGCGCGGATCTTGATGTAGTCGGCGCCCGCCGCTGCGTCAGCGACGATGCCGTCGGATTCGAACACGCGAATGGTTTCCTCGGCCTCGCCAAACACCTTGTTCAGCCGGTGTTGCAACAGGCTGACGGCGTCCTTGGCGGTGAGGGTTTTCGGCTCGTCCTTGAGGTCGCCACGGCCATCGATGTTGTTCAGGTAATCCGAAAGCATCAGGCCCAGATCGGCCAAAGTCGGGTCGCCGGCGTGAAACGCATCGGACGCGGCGCCGTACAGTTCCTGCGAAATCAGGCCGAAATCCTCGGTGCCGCGCGCTTCGAGCATGCGCACGACCATGCGGTATTCCTTGCACATGCGCCGCATGATCTGGCCGACCGGGTTGAACTGGCCGAGCTGGCGAGTGATGTCGCGCTCGATGTTCTGGAATTCCAGTTTGACCTTGCTGGAGTCGAAGGCCAGTGGGCGATTGAGGTAATAGTCGCGGTCAACGGCGGGCATTTCCTTGCCTTTGGCCTTGAGGAAACCCTTGCGGATGCTGTCGTCCCACTTGACGGCATCGAGGACGCGAATCGGCGTCTGCGCCAGCACTATTCGATCGGACAAAATGCGTATCGTCTGCTGGTAATCGTCCACCCGAAACTCCTGTAGTAAAACCGTTACGTGCTGGGGTTATTTGCTGTTTTTGGCCAGGCGCTGATAGCGCACCGCTTCGATAAACACATCGGAGTTGGCCGGGTCGTCGAGGTACGCGAAGACCTTGCGCAGGTCGCTGTCGATCAGCACGCCTTCGCCGTCGTCGGTCTGCAAGCCTTCGCCACTGAGGGCCTTTTGCGCCATGGCCTGCTTGATCTGTTCGAGGTCGAGGTTGTAGACCACCAGTTCGTGCTTTTCGTTGAGCTCGAACCCGGCAATGGTGAAATGCCCGCCGAACTGCGCCGGCACCGGCGCTGACAGGTACCAGCGACTGCCGTGGCGCGCCACGGTAAAGGGAAAAGCCTCGCGCTCGCGCGGTTTGGCTTTGAAATAACTGACGGCCTGGTAGCGGTTATCGCCGAGGCGGGTCAGTTCGAGGTTCATCGGCTCGCCCCAGGCATTGGTGCTGGTCCATTTGCCGAGCAGGCCTTTGGGCACAGGTTCGCTCGCGGGCAGCGGCTCCTTGAAGGTCACCAGACAGCCACTGAGCAGCAGGAACGACAAGGCGATCACAACGACGCGCCAGGCTTTCATTCGACAACTCCCTATGAACAAACGCAGACCTCATGCGGCCACCGCCCCCCCTGTAGGAGCGAGGCTTGCCCGCGAAGGCGTTGTGTCAGACAACCTATGTGCTGACTGTTAATCGGCCTTCGCGGGCAAGCCTCGCTCCTACAGGGGATACGGGGTTATACCGACGCCAATACCAGGTGCATGTACCGCGTCAGGATGCCGAGCATTTCGGCCTCGGCCGCAGGCTCGGCGTCGTTGAGCAGGCCCTGATATTCCATCCGGCCGATAATCGCCGTCAACACTTTGGCATCCTGTTGTGGCTCGCGCGAACCCAGCACCTCGAATAACTGGCAAGTGCCCTGCAACAGAATCTGCTGATGAGAACGCACCAACACCGCCAGGCGCGGGTTGAGCAACGCCTCTTGGCGGAACGCTTGCTCGGCCATCAAATGCTCGCGACGATTGATCAACTGGCGATGCACGTAATCGGCCATCAGCCGCGCAATGTCGTCGGCCAACTGCGAGCGCGACTCCGGCGTACCGTCGCCGCTGACCACCATCTCGCGCAGCAGCCCTTCGTTGCTGACCCACAATTTGCCCATGTAAGCCGCGCTGCGTTCCACGTATTGGGCGAAGGTATCGGTGAGCAAGTCATCGATATCCTTGAAATAGTAAGTGGTGGCCGACAGCGGCACGCCGGCCTCCGCCGCCACTGCACGGTGACGCACGGCCCGCACGCCGTCGCGCACGACAATGCGCATGGCCGCATCGAGAATATCCTGTCGCCGCTGCTCGCTGCCCTGTCGGCTGGCCTTGCGGCCCTGGTACTGAACACTTTCAGCGACCGCAGTGGCGATACCCGCTGCACCTTCTTGAGCGATTGCACGATTCACGACAGGTAATCCTCTTACGTCAAAAGTAACCAATTGATACGTTTGTACCAGACAGGCAATAAAAAGCCGCCTGTTTTAGGCGGCTTTTTAACTGAAACGTTTACGCTTGCGGCCGCATGTGCGGGAACAGGATCACGTCTCGAATCGACGGTGAGTTGGTCAACAACATCACCAGACGGTCGATGCCGATGCCCTCGCCCGCCGTCGGCGGCATGCCGTACTCGAGCGCGCGCACGAAGTCGGCGTCGTAGTGCATGGCTTCGTCGTCACCGGCGTCCTTGTCGGCGACCTGCGCCATGAAGCGCTCGGCCTGGTCTTCCGCGTCGTTCAACTCGGAGTAGGCGTTGGCGATTTCGCGGCCACCGATGAACAGTTCGAAACGGTCGGTGACGTTCGGGTTGTCATCGTTGCGACGGGCCAGCGGCGACACTTCGAACGGATATTGCGTGATGAAGTGCGGCTGTTCCAGTTTGTGCTCGACCAGCTCTTCGAAAATCATCACCTGCAACTTGCCCAGACCTTCGAAGCCAAGCACTTTGGCGCCGGCCTTCTTGGCGATCGCGCGAGCCTTGTCGATATCGGTCAGGTCGTCAGCGGTCAGCTCAGGGTTGTACTTGAGGATCGAGTCGAACACCGACAAACGCACGAACGGTTCGCCGAAGTGGAACACTTTGTCGCCGTAAGGCACGTCGGTGCTGCCCAGAACCAGTTGCGCCAGTTCGCGGAACAGTTCTTCGGTCAGGTCCATGTTGTCTTCGTAATCGGCGTACGCCTGGTAGAACTCCAACATGGTGAATTCAGGGTTGTGCCGAGTCGAAACACCTTCGTTACGGAAGTTGCGGTTGATCTCGAAAACTTTCTCGAAACCGCCAACCACCAGACGCTTGAGGTACAGCTCCGGCGCGATGCGCAGGAACATTTCCAGGTCCAGCGCGTTGTGGTGCGTTTCGAACGGCTTGGCCGCCGCACCACCGGGGATGGTTTGCAGCATCGGCGTTTCGACTTCGAGGAAGTCGCGCTGCATCAGGAAGCTGCGGATGTGCGCAATCACTTGCGAACGTACGCGGAAGGTCTGACGCACGTCTTCGTTGACGATCAGGTCAACGTAACGCTGGCGGTAGCGCTGTTCGGTGTCGGTGAGGCCGTGATGCTTGTCCGGCAGCGGGCGCAACGACTTGGTCAGCAGGCGCACTTCGGTCATTTCAACGTACAGGTCGCCTTTGCCGGAACGGGCCAGGGTGCCGACGGCTGCAATGATGTCGCCCATGTCCCAGGTTTTCACCGCGGCCAGGGTTTCTTCGGACAGGGTTTTGCGGTTGACGTAGACCTGGATGCGCCCGGTCATGTCCTGAATCACCATGAACGAGCCACGGTTAAGCATGATGCGACCGGCAACCTTGACCGGGATTGCAGCCTCGGCGAGCTCTTCCTTGGTCTTGTCCGCGTATTTCTTCTGCAAATCCTGGCAGTAGTTTTCGCGGCGGAAGTCGTTCGGGAAGGCATTGCCCTTGGCGCGCTCGGCAGCCAGCTTTTCCTTGCGCAGGGCGATCAGGGAGTTTTCTTCCTGTTGCAGGGCTTGCGGGTCGAGTTCTTGGTCGCTCATGTCTTTAGATATTCCATCAGGTTCGTTGCCCCCGGCCGTGAGCCGGGGTTCGCGGGCAAGCCTCGCTCCTACAGGGCCGTATCGGCCCTGTAGCGCGGGCCTTAAAGCCCTTGTTTCAGGCTTGCTACCAGGTATTCGTCGATATCGCCGTCGAGCACCTTGTCGCAGTCACTGCGTTCGATGTTAGTGCGCAGATCCTTGATCCGCGACGCATCGAGCACGTAAGAGCGAATCTGGTGACCCCAGCCGATGTCGGACTTGGTGTCTTCCAGGGCCTGCGAAGCGGCGTTGCGTTTCTGCACTTCCTGCTCGTACAAGCGCGCCCGCAACATTTTCATCGCGGTGTCTTTGTTGGCGTGCTGGGAGCGTTCGTTCTGGCAGCTGACCACGGTGTTGGACGGTACGTGAGTAATACGTACGGCCGAGTCAGTGGTGTTTACGTGCTGACCACCGGCACCCGAGGAGCGATAGGTGTCGATGCGCAGGTCCGACGGGTTGATGTCGATTTCGATGTTGTCATCGATTTCCGGCGACACGAACACGGCCGAGAACGAGGTGTGGCGACGGTTGCCCGAGTCGTACGGGCTCTTGCGCACCAGACGGTGCACGCCGATCTCGGTGCGCAGCCAGCCAAAGGCATATTCGCCCTTGATGTGGACCGTGGCGCCCTTGATCCCGGCAACTTCACCGGCCGACAGCTCCATGATGGTCGCGTCGAAACCGCGTTTGTCAGCCCAGCGCAAGTACATGCGCAGCAGGATGTTGGCCCAGTCCTGAGCCTCGGTGCCGCCGGAGCCGGCCTGGATGTCCAGGTAGGCGTTGTTGGCGTCCATCTCACCGCTGAACATGCGCCGGAATTCGAGTTTTTCCAGGGATTCGCGCAGACGCTCGACCTCGGTCGCCACGTCATCGACGGCGCCCTGGTCTTCTTCTTCGGCGGACATCAGCAGCAGTTCTTTGGCATCGGCGAGGCCGGTGTGCATTTCGTCGAGGGTGTCGACGATCTGAGCCAGCAGCGAGCGCTCGCGGCCCAGTTCCTGTGCGTACGACGGGTTGTTCCAGACTGCCGGATCTTCAAGCTCGCGATTGACTTCAGTCAGACGCTCATGCTTTTGATCGTAGTCAAAGATACCCCCGAATAGTTTCGGAGCGCTCGGACAGGTCCTTGATACTGTTAAGGATCGGGTTGATTTCCATGGCGGGCAGCACTCGTTGGCGAACTTTTGAAAGCCGGCGAGTATAACGTAATCGAGCTGTGACGGCAGCCCGCCTGGCGGACTGAATGCGCTTCGATACCGTTTTGGCCACCTCAAATGCGGGAAACTTCCCCAGGAAAATCCCTAACTACTAAAACGACTCTTCCTACACCAGAAACAGAAATGCCCTGCATAAACCCCGCACTCACTCATCCACAGTCCCGCCCATCTAAATCAGCACTAGGGATGTGTGATGTTCGGGCCTGCCAACCAAGCCTCTTTCCTCCTGGACATCGAGGGGTCAGCCCACGATCTGCGAGTCCTCGAGTTCACCGGCAAGGAAGCCATCAGCCAACCTTTCCGCTTTGATCTGAAACTGGTCAGCGAACGTCCCGATCTGGACCTGGAAAGCCTTCTGCATCGAACCGCCTATCTCAGTTTTGACGGCCACGGCGCCGGCATTCATGGCCAGGTTTACAGCGTCGGCCAGGGCGATGCAGGCAAGCGCCTGACCCAATACCAACTCAGCCTGATGCCCAGCCTTGCCTGGCTGGGCCACCGTTTCGACCAGAAAATATTCCAGAAACTGAGCGTGCCGCAGATCATCGCTCAGGTCCTGGAAAGCCACGGCATCCTCGGCGATCGCTACCGCTTTGCCCTCGGCACCGATTACCGGCCGAGGGACTATTGCGTCCAGTACGGCGAGAGCTGCCTGAATTTTCTGCAGCGGCTGTGCGAAGAAGAAGGCTTGCATTACCACTTTGAGCACAGCCGCGAGGGGCACCTGCTGGTCTTCGGCGATGATCAAACGGTATTCCCCAGACTCCACCAACCCACCGCCTACCTGCAGGACAGCGCGATGGTCGCGGATGATCCGGTGATCAATGCCTTCACTCTCGCCCTGCAAACCCGCTCCACGGGTGTGACCCGCCGCGACTACGACTTCGAGAAACCTTTACTGCAATTGGAGAGTGGCGCGAAAGATCCTTCGCCGCTGCGGCTCGAAGACTACGGCTTCCCCGGCCATTTCACTGATCGCGAACAGGGCAAGCACTGCACCCGGCGAGCACTGGAGCGGCACCGCAGCGATTATCGGCAAGCGACCGGACGCAGCGATCAGTCAATGTTGCTCAGCGGCCACTTCCTGCCCTTGACCAACCATCCGCGCCAGGAATGGAACGACCTGTGGTTGCTGACAGAAGTCATCCACATCGGGAAACAGCCGAGCGTGCTTGAAGAATCGATCACCAGCGCCCCGACCGACGAATTTTCCCAAGGCTACCGCAACACCTTTCTTGCGACGCCGTGGGACACCCCTTTCAGGCCCGCGCTCGCTCATCCCAAAACCACCATCGACGGCTATCAACACGCCGTGGTCTGCGGCCCTCCCGGCGAAGAAATCCACTGCGACGAATGGGGCCGCGTGCGTGTTCAGTTTCCCTGGGACCGTGACGGCGATCACAACGAACACTCCAGTTGCTGGGTGCGAGTCGCCAGCGGCTGGGCTCACGACCGATATGGCAGCGTGCTGATTCCCCGCGTCGGCATGGAAGTGATCGTCGGGTTCTATGAGGGCGACCTGGATAAACCCTTGATCGTCGCTTGCCTGCCGAATGGCGCCAATCGTCCCCCGCTCGACCTGCCTGCCGAGAAAACTCGCAGCACTTTCAAAACCCAAAGCAGCCCTGGCGGAGCGGGTTTCAATGAACTGCGCATCGAGGATCGCAAAGGGGCGGAGGAAATATCCGTCCGCGCCCAGCGCGACTACGTGCAGCACGTGTTGAACGACGAACGGGTTCAAATCGACAACCAGCGCAGCATTGTGGTCGGTGGCAACGCCCGTCATGAACTTCACGCAGAAGAACAGCGCATCACCCACGGCAACCGCTTGACCGAAGTCCGCCAGGACGACCACCTGACCGTGCATGGCGACCGCCACATTCGCGCCACCAGCCACCGGTTGAGCGCTCGACAGCAGATCCACGTCAGCGTCGGCCAACACGTCGTCATCGATGGCGGCGTCAGCGTCACGCTCCAGGCCGCTGGCGCGTGGCTCACGATTAATTCGGCAGGGATTTTCAGCAGCGTGCCAGTTGAGCCAGGCGGTGCGCCGATGCCGCCGATGGCCGCCACGCCCGTGGCGCTCGACGCAAGCACGCCGGTACTCACCGAAACGGTTTCAACCGCCCTATTCAAACAACTGCTCGGCGACGAGGCCTTGATTGAACTCTGCCAGATGCCCAGCGGCGGCACGCCGATGGACTGCCCGCTGAGCGACTGCCAATGCCGCAAAGCCCTAGGCTATGGAGCTCGCTCATGAACACATGGATTTTGCTGGAGCGCCCCGCCGCGCAACTCGAAATGCTCTATCGGCTGGCGACACATCCCGACACTCAGAAGCTGTTCGCCGGTACTTCACTCGCCGGTTTTGCCGAGCAGAGCCCGCTGCTGGTCCGGCTGGACAACCAACCGACGCTCACTCAGGCAATCGAGCAAACCCCGGCGCAATGGCCCGGCCTGCTGATCGAAAGCGCCTGCGACACGCCGTCGCTACTCGCGCACTTGCGCCAGATGCTGTTCGTCAACTTCGACCAGCAACGCAAAGGTGTGCTGCGTTACAGCAACCCGACCGTCGCCAGCTATTTTTTTGCCGCGTGCACCGTGCAAGACCTCAGCCTGTGGCTCGGGCCGATCGGCCGTCTGCGCTGGTTCGGCGCGACGTGGGCCACTCAAGCGACAGGCGAAGCTGGCTGGCAGTGGTTGGACAATCCCCACGCGAACGACTGGCGCATTGAATGGACCCACCGGGCGATGGTGCTGAGCGTCGCTCAGGAAGACGCTTTGACGCGCCAGCGCAACGAACAGTTTCTTTATTACTGGTGGCAGCAACATCCCCGGCACTCCTTTAGGCAGGCCAGCCATTGGCTGGAGCAAGCGCTGGCTCAGGGCATCGACGACAGTGAAGACATCAGCGCTTTCCTGAACGCCCACTGCACGCAGGTCCAGTCATGACGCGCCTCGGCAAGTTGACCGCAGGCCCCGGCTGCGAACGCGACAAGCTGATTGTCCAGGTCATCGGCACCGGGCACTCGAAAAACCAGCGACTGCTGATGGTCGATCAATCGGGCGTCGAACCGCTCTTGGCCCTGACCGATGAGGCCGCGTGCGAAACCGAGCGTTTGACCAGCGTGCACAGCGAGCTGTTTGTGTGGGATTGGTCGGCACAGCTCAAGCACCAGTTGTGGCTGGAAATTGCTACCACCCACGGCCCGCCCATTCGCCTGCCGTTGCTGGAGGACGTGCGTGTCACCCCGCGCCAACTGGAAGCGCAGTGGAATCAGATCGTGCCGATCCTGCCCTTCGCCGCGCTGCCCGGGACTCGCAGCAAGTACGACCTCGGCACGCCGGTGCTGTGCCGCAGCGGTTATGTCTATGTGTTTTACCGTGATCGCTTGTGGCGTGAGCTCGAGGTGCGGCAGGACGACGAACTCACGACCTATCGCGATATCGATCTGCAGGCCTATCGACAGGATCAGCAACTCAGCAACGACTACCGACAGGCCAGCGGCGTCGATCTCAGCGACATCTGGCTGCCCGCGACCTGGAATCATCAACCTGTCGAAGCCGTGCAACTGTGTTTCAGCGAAATCCAGCTGAGCGCTGCGCGCCTGAAACGTCTGGAGGACGATCCGGAGTTGCGCGCTCAGCGGTGTCAAAGCCCGGCGTTGCAGTGCGAGAGTCAGACCTTCGAGCGGCTTTTCGAGCAGCAGCCCGATGGGCAGACAATGCTGGAAGCTTTCAGTGCGTTCAATGCGTGGGATGCGCAAGCGTCCGATACCGCGACGAAGGCCAGCATCACGTGGCGCAACCTCGCCGCACGGGCCTTTCCCCTCAGCCTGATCGCCGCGCAACGGGCACGCCAAAGTGGTTTCGAATACGTGCTGGAACATCCGGGCCGTTACGTGTGCGACCTCTCGGGCGAGTTCGCGGCGCAGCGCAAAACTGAAGCCAAGGCCTGTCTTGATCAGTGGGAGCAAGGCACCACACCTGCGTTACCTGCAACGTTTGAAAGCAGCGCCTGGGCTGATTGCCTCGCCGCGTTGCTGGATCAATTGCGTGAAAAAGCCCCATCCGCCGATGAAGCGGATCTCTGGCAAGCCCAACCCACCGTCGTCGACGTGCTTGCAGCGGCCCGCGAGCGAGGCGTCTGCGGCGTACTGCTTGAAGACCCACGCCACCGCGTGCGGCATCTGGTTTCGCAGATTCAGCAGCAACAGCAATTGCTCGCGCGGTATGCCGAGCGTGCCAGCCTGTACCCGCACCACGCCAGTGCGGTGATGGTTCAGCAACTGATCGTGCCAGCGACGATCGGCGGGCAGAAAAACCCGCTGCACGGCTGTTTCGACAAAGTGCAAGAGGCCGGCCGCCGTGACATCAACCGCTTCACCGCCACCGCTGAACGCGCCTTGCTCTGGCAACAACTGAACATGGCGCAGGCGCTGCTTGCCGAGTGTCTGCAACAACCGGTCACCCAGCAAACCCTGGCCGATCATTTGAGCCTTGAGGGTTTTGATTACCTGGCGGCGTTGTTTGCCGTCAGCCAGGTTTTCGCCAGCCTCGCCACCGTGCCGGCGCAGCTTGATCCGCTGGCCCGCAATGGTGATGTCACCCATGCGCTGACCGGCTTAAGCCTTTACAGCCCACAGGCCAGTGTCGGCCAGACGTTGCTCAACGACATCGCCCACGACTCGGCGCACCCGCTGCACGGGATGCTTTGGCCGGCTGTCGATGACGTCGCGCTGGATGCGCCCTACGTGCGGCCCACCGAGAAAACCGTCAATGAAGGTGATGGTCGGTTACGCGCTGAACACCTCGCCGAATTCGAAACCGATCCGGGACCTTATTACCCGCAGGTCGAACACCTCGACGGGCATTTGCTGGAAGGGTTGTTGGCCAACGGCAGCCTGAACAGCACGCTGACCGGGCAATCGAAAGCGGCGGCAAGTACGTTGATCAGCATTTACGAAAATCTCGCCGGCTCTTTGGAAACCGCCAGCAGTGCAGTGATGGCCCAAGTTGCACCTGCCCCGGCCAGCGCCTACCTGCATGGACTTAGTGTCGGGTTGTTGCGCAGTTTGATGCCCAATACCTTTGGTGAAATGCACTTCATCAATCGCCGGGATGCAGATCCGCAACGCTATCACCTGTTCGGATTGTCCGACGTGCCGACCGGGGAGCAGCGGCCACGGCGGTTAATGGGGGAATATCTGGATGCGCAGGGGCGGCCGTTAACGGTGGGGAATACCGCTGATGCTTTCGAGACGCCGAGCGCTTCACGTGTGGGCAATTACAAATTGCTGGCGATGCCAGTGGCTCATCCGACGGTGCGCAGCCTTAGTGAGCTGAATCGGCGGATTAATGCGGTGCATAAAGCGGATTTTGAAGCTCGCGGGGCGGATAACGCGAAGGTTAAAGGTGCGTTGCAGCGCGGTGTGGATGGGCATGCGGATTTGGCTAACAGCCGGGTGCATCGCGTGTTGGGCTCGTTGCCGTTTGCGGCTGGGGTTTTGATGTTGGAGGTTTGGAATGTTAGGACGGAATGGGCGGGGCAATCACAAGTTTTACGAGAGAAGGGATTACTCCGCGTCAGCATTGGCGCATTCGGAGCAGTTTTGGATCTAGCTATTGCTTTGGAAATGTTGACAGTAAAAATTGCTGGTACCGAATCGGTTTTAGCGGCGGGTCGAAAAGTTATTTTTACTATTTCAGATGAGGCCGCGAGAACCCTGAGCACTCTAGCACTCGAGTATTTAGTAAAAGAATTTACCGTTCGGCTGTTTGCGCAAATAACCAGTGGTTTGGTTCTTACAGTTATTTGCCTTTCAGACGCTTGGTATGCATGGAAATGGGGCGATGACGCCAGTTGGGGATATCTGATGATGGCCGTGGGTGGAGCATTCAGCGCTCTCAGCAGCCTGATTATCGGCACGGGTACCTTCCTCGGTCTTGGTCCCGCAGGCTGGGTAGCGCTGATATTGATCTTAATCGGCGCTGGCCTCGTTTGGTGGCTAACTGACAAACCCATCGAAGAATGGCTGGTCAATGGCCCTTTCGGCACGCAAGTTCACTCAAACAATTTACATCTGCTCGACCCACAGAGTGGCTTTTACTACCTGATTAGTTTGTTTGCCGACATTCGCATCAATGTGGGGCGCAACCCCGAATTTGTCCCAAATGCTAAACATGACATTCACGCAAAGACACCTATTCAAGTTATTTCGTCCAACACCTGCATTCGTATTGAAAGTAACTTACCGGGCCTAATTTCCAAACTGGGCACATTCAACATCAATGCTCACTGCCGACTCAACACATTCGAAGTCAAAGGAGGACGCATCAAAAGTGAAACAGTGATGTTTGAAAAGCTGATTAACAGCCAACTCGTCTCACCCACAGCGCAAAGACTGCTACCGCAGGGAGTGGAACTGTTCTTCGCAACCCCACCGAGCTACGCCTTTGATTTAGCGACACGCTCACCTGGCATTAAGCAACAATGGCAAGTGAGAGCGCAGTGTGTACTGGAACAAAAAAATCAACGCTGGCACTTTCCTGCGCCACCACCGAAGGATGGAACGGCATTTGATGCCCCCCACAAAAAACCGAACTTCGACAGCGTAGGCGAACTTTATTGGGCTGACGAATTTACAAACAAATCGCGGAACAGTAACTGATGGCTGACGAATCGTGGTACGCCCAGACTGCCTATGGGTCGAAGGAAGTCCCCCGACAGGAACCTCCGGCTAAACGCCAGTGGATTATGCGCTTCGCCAAGGTCAGACTGCCGTGGGGCAACACGGATAAAGTCACGGCCGCAAACCTTCTCGAAAAATTCTCGCCAAAAAAGCTTCGCCACTATGAAGAAATTAAAAAAGAGCGCGAAGAGAAAATAGCCACGAATACTTATGATCCTAGCCCATACGAACTTATTGATTTCCACATAAGGGATGACCACGAACAATTCAGATACGCAAGTCTTCCCGCGAGCTCTCACTTTTGGCTGTATATGAGAGCTTTTGGAAAATGGATTTTTTACATCTCTTTTATATTC
Source organism: Pseudomonas sp. 43NM1 (assembly GCF_002836905.1). NCBI lineage: Bacteria > Pseudomonadati > Pseudomonadota > Gammaproteobacteria > Pseudomonadales > Pseudomonadaceae > Pseudomonas > Pseudomonas sp. 43NM1. The sequence goes on from NZ_MKGS01000069.1 coordinate 48,890, forward strand.
AGCATCCCTGGACACATCTCATTAATATCGTTGGTAAATGAATCTTGGTGGGAGCTTACTAAAAATTTATTTATTGAATACTACTCCTGGCTTCTCGGCATACCACTCCTATGCTGGGCACTCGGCTCAATAGTCGTAAAACACTTCCCCAGTCTCTGGATAAAACCCTCCCGAGGCCCCATCTGGGAACTCAACCGCCGCACCGGTCTGGTCACCGTCTTCGACTACAAAAACAACGGTGAATATAAAAAGAACGGCACCATCGGTGAACTCACCGCGCCGTTCTACGAGTTTGATGCCTACATCGCCACGTCCCCGGACAGTCAGGGCATGCCGATGAATGTGCTCTACCTCGCCCATCGCTACCGCAACATCATGATCAACTTCGGCGCACTGCTCTGCCCCGGCCCCGAGGTGCAACCCGCGTGCGCGCTGTGGGATTTCATCCAGAACTACATGGACGTCAGCCGCCCCTTACCCGACCTGCCGCAATACGAGGAGTACCGCCACCTCGACCCTACCACCGCCGAATACGACCGCCGCATCGGCCGCAACCCGCGTTTCTGGATCGACATGGACGATGCAACGTTCAAGCAAGTGGTCAGGGAGATGCATCAGCGCGTCGCCAACATCGATACGTTTCAACGGCCTAATTTGATGGCGGCTTACGTGACGTATGTCGATTGAGCCAAATGAAAAGTTGCCGGGATTTGCCGCATCGTTCTACGGCAACAAGCTCAATTTCAGCAGTGAGGTGAGACTTCATTGGGCTGATGTACTTACAGATAAATCGCGGAGTAGTGACTAATGACCGATCAATCGTGGTACGCCCAGACCGCCTACGGATGGAATGAGGTACCTCAACAAGAACGCTCGACTGAACGTCCGTGGATTATGCGTTTCGCCAAGGTCAGACTGCCTTGGGGCAATGCAGAGGACATAACATCTGTAAATTTTCTCGAAAAATTCTCTCCCAAAAAACTCCGTCTCCATGAAGGATTCAAGAAAGAACGCGAAGAGCAAATAGCCACAAACACCTATGCCCCGAGTCCGTTCGAACACATTGATTTTCACATCAAGGATGACCACGAAAGCTTTAGATATGCCCTCCTTCCCGCAAGCTCCCACTTCTGGATGTATATGTCAGGAGGAGGAAAATTTATGTTTTACCTATTTTTCATTGCCGGCATACCTGCCTATTTTTTAGGCATTACAACCGGAAATGACCCTATATGGGAGTCAACCAAAACTATCTTTATCCAAGTATTCTCCTGGCTCCTCGGCCTACCTCTCCTATGCTGGACAATCGGCTCAACCGTCATAAAACACTTCCCAACCCTCTGGCTAAAACCCTCCCGAGGCCCGATCTGGGAACTCAACCGCCGCACCGGCCTGGTCACAGTCTTCGACTACAAAAACAACGGTGAATATAAAAAGAACGGCACCATCGGTGAACTCACCGCCCCTTTCTACGAGTTCGACGCCTACATCGCCACGTCCCCCGATAGTCAGGGCATGCCGATGAATGTGCTCTACCTCGCCCATCGCTACCGCAACATCATGATCAACTTCGGCGCATTGCTCTGTCCCGGTCCCGAGGTGCAACCCGCGTGCGCCCTGTGGGATTTCATCCAGAACTACATGGACGTCAGCCGCCCGCTGCCGGACCTGCCGCAATACGAGGAGTACCGCCACCTCGACCCCACCACCGCCGAATACGACCGCCGCACCGGTCGCAACCCGCGTTTCTGGATCGACATGGACGATGCAACGTTCAACCAAGTGGTCAGGGAGATGCATCAGCGCGTCGCCAACATCGATACGTTTCAACGGCCCAATTTGATGGCGGCTTATGTGACGTATGTCGATTGAGCTACAGAAGATATGCCGCGCACTGCGGCGAAACACTTTATGGGGTGTGGCTGTCGGGGGTTAGTTAGCGAACCAAGGGTGAAAGAAGCGCAGGTGCCGAGCACGAATAACCTGTGGCGAGGGAGTTTGCTCCCTTTCGGCTGCGAAGTAGTGGTAAGAGTTAATCGCAGCGTATGGCAGGTAAAACGCCGGGGCCGCTTCGCGGACCCAACGGGGGCAAGCCCCCTCGCCACAAAAGCCCCGTGCCTCAGGGCGTCTCAGTCTGGAAAAATGGGCTCAGGCCGATCCGCTACTCAATTCCCACCTGATTACGTCCATTGTTCTTCGCCAGATACAGCCCTTTATCCGCCGCCGAGATCAGTTGCCGGCAATCGCTACCCGCCTGCGGGGTGATCGTTGACAGGCCGATGCTGATGGTCAGATTCGCCCCTTCTGCCGGGAACACGTGGGGGATTTTCAACCCCGCCACAGTCTGCCGAAGTTTCTCCGCGACCAATCGCGCACCGCCCGGCGAGGTGTTTGGCAGCACCAGTGCAAACTCTTCGCCGCCGTAGCGTGCCGGCAAGTCCGAAGGTCGGGCGCTGGCGTCGCGGATCGCCGTGGCGACTTTGCGCAGGGCTTCGTCGCCCTCGAGATGGCCGAAGCTGTCGTTGTAGGATTTGAAGTAATCGACGTCGATCATCAGCAACGACAGTTGCGTCTGGTCGCGCAACGAGCGGCGCCATTCGAGTTCGAGGTATTCATCGAAATGCCGCCGGTTCGACAGCCCGGTCAGGCCATCGGAGTTCATCAAGCGCTGCAGTACCAGGTTGGTGTCGAGCAATTGCTGCTGACTGACACGCAACGCGCGGTACGCCGCATCGCGCTGCAACAACGTCATATAGGAGCGCGAGTGGTAACGAATGCGCGCGACCAGTTCGATGTTGTCCGGCAGTTTTACCAGGTAATCGTTGGCTCCGGCCGCGAATGCCGCGCTTTTGATCAGCGGGTCTTCCTTGGTCGAGAGGACGATGATCGGGATGTCCTTGGTCGCCGGATGATTGCGGTATTCACGCACCAACGACAGGCCGTCGAGGCCGGGCATCACCAGATCCTGAAGGATCACCGTTGGTTTGATGCGAATCGCCTGGGAAATGGCCTGATGCGGATCGGCGCAAAAGTGGAAATCGATATTTTCCTGATTGGCCAAACCGCGCCGAACCGCCTCGCCGATCATCGCTTGGTCGTCGACCAACAACACCATGGCGGCGTTTTCGTCGGTCTTGAAGTCGTCGAGTTGTAGGTCATTCATGTGCGGTCACCTGAATACTGCCGGGGCCAGGATTGCGGCGAAAAGTCGTCATTTCTAGAATATCTCCAGCAATCGTGGCGCTATCGTGTCCAGTGAACGGATCTCTTTCGCGGCATCGATCGCCGCCGCCGCTTTCGGCATCCCGTACACCGCACTGCTGTTCTGGTCCTGAGCGATGGTCAGGTAACCCTGTTGGCGCATGAGTTTAAGCCCCTGTGCGCCGTCGCGCCCCATGCCGGTGAGCAAAACGCCGACTGCGTCGCCATTCCAGTAACTGGCCACGCTTTCGAAAAACACATCGATCGAAGGCCGGTAAATCTCGTTGACCGGTTCGGCGGTGTAGGCCAGCGTGCCGTTCTTCAACAGACGAATATGGTGATTGGTCCCCGCCAGCAACACCGTGCCGGGCTGCGGTGGTTCGCCCTCCTGAGCCAGCCGCACATTGAGGCCGCTGGCGCTGCTCAGCCATTCGGCCATGCCGGCGGCGAACACTTGGTCGACGTGCTGCACCAGCACAATCGCGGCGGAAAAATTCTTCGGCAAACCCTTGAGTAGCACTTCGAGTGCCGCCGGCCCGCCCGCCGATGAGCCGATCGCCACCAGTTTTTGCCGCGAGCCGGAGCTGCGCAGCGGGCTTGGCGCCGCGCGCACACGGTTGCCCTTGTCGCCAATCAGCCAACTGATATTGAGGATCTTGCGCAGCAACGGCGCCGCCGCCTCCGCAGGATTGCCGGCACCGATCGCCGGCGTATCGACCACGTCCAGCGCGCCATAACCCATGGCTTCGAACACCCGGTGCACGTTCTGCTGGCGGTCCACCGTGACAATCACGATAGCGCACGGCGTGTCGGCCATGATCCGCCGTGTCGCCTCGACGCCGTCCATCACCGGCATGATCAAGTCCATCAGGATCAAGTCCGGCGTCTGTTCGGCGCAGCGTTGCACCGCTTCAGCGCCATTGCTTGCAACCCAGATCACCTGGTGCGCGGGCTCGAATGCGAGGGCGCGGCGCAGCGCTTCGACCGCCATGGGCATGTCATTGACGATAGCGATTTTCATGCCCGCGCTCCTCCAATGAGCTCAACCACAGCATCGAGCAGGGCGTCGTCATGAAAACTCGCCTTGGCTAGATAATAGTCGGCTCCGGCGTCCAGTCCACGGCGGCGGTCTTCTTCGCGGTCCTTGTAGGAAACCACCATCACCGGCAGCGATTGCAGGCGATTGTCGCGGCGCAACAGAGACACCAGTTCGATGCCATCCATGCGCGGCATATCGATGTCAGTAATCAGCAGATCGAAATCCTCCGAACGCAACGCGTTCCAGCCGTCCATGCCGTCGACCGCGACGGCCACGTCGTAACCCCGATTGAGCAGCAACTTGCGCTGCAATTCACGTACCGTCAGCGAATCGTCAACCACCAGAATGCGTTTGCGCGCTGCTTCGGCGGCCTGATTACTGTGCCGGGCAATCCGCTCCAGGCGCCCGGTATTCAGCAGTTTGTCGACCGAGCGCAGCATGTCTTCGACGTCAACAATCAACACCACCGAACCGTCGTCGAGCAAGGCCCCGGCGGAAATGTCCTGAATCTTGCCCAGCCGCTCATCCAGCGGCAACACCACCAAAGTCCGCTCGCCGACAAAACGTTCGACCGCCACGCCATAAATTGCATCGCGCTCGCGAATCACCACGACTTTGAGCGTTTGCTGGCTGGTCTGGCTCGCCGGGCGCTGCAGCAATTGACTGGCCGCGACCAAACCCACGTGGCGGCCTTCGTACCAGAAGTGCTGGCGCCCTTCGAGCTGGACGATGTCGTCCGCTTCGAGGTCGCACATGCGCTCGATGTGCGCCAGCGGAAAGGCGTAAGCCTCGTCGCCGACTTCGACCACCAGGCTGCGCACCACCGACAGGGTCAGCGGCACTTCCAAATGAAAACGACTGCCCTCGCCCGCCGTCTGCTCCAGCACCACGGCGCCGCGCAACTGGCGGACCATGTGCTGAACCGCGTCGAGGCCAACCCCACGTCCGGAGACTTCGGTGACCTTGTCGCGCAGGCTGAAACCCGGCAGAAACAGGAACGTCAGCAACTCTTCTTCGCTCAACTGCGCAGCAGTTTCCGCCGGCGACAACTGCCGCTCGATGATGCTGCGGCGGACCTTTTCGAGGTCGACGCCGTTGCCGTCATCGCTGAGTTCAAGCACCAGCAAACCGGCCTGATGTGAGGCGCGCAAGCGGATCAGACCTTCCGCCGGTTTACCCGCGAGCAGGCGTTGTTCCGGGGTTTCGATGCCGTGGTCGACGGCGTTGCGCAGCAGATGAGTCAGCGGCGCTTCGAGTTTTTCCAGGACGTCGCGATCAACCTGGGTTTTCTCGCCTTCGATCTCCAGCCGCACCTGTTTGCCCAAGTCGCGCCCGAGGTCGCGGACCATGCGCACTTGCCCGCTCAGCACATCGGCGAACGGGCGCATGCGGCAGGCCAGTGCGGTGTCGTACAACACCTGCGCGCGTTGGCTGGCGTGCCAGGCGAATTCATCCAGTTCGGCGTTTTTTTCCACCAGCAACTGCTGGGATTCCGCCAACAACCGCCGCGCGTCATCCAGCGCTTCCTGAGCTTCTAGGCTCAGGTGCAAATCCTTGAGGTGAACGTTGAGGTTTTCCAGCGCGCGCAGGCCATTGCTCTGCGTGCGTTTGAGCCGCTGCATGGTCGCCAGATGCGGTTTCAGCCGCAGGGTTTCCACCAGCGATTTGCTCGACAGATCCAGCAAGCTGTTCAGCCGCTCGGCGGTGACGCGCAACACCCGCTCACCGTTTTCCGTGGTGCGGCGGTTGACCCGGGGCGGCTCGCTCGCTACGGCCGGCGCCACCAGCGGTTGCTCGAGCACCGGCACCGGCACTTCGACCGCTGGCGCCTGCAATTGCAGCTCGTCCATGAACGGCGCAATCGGCGTGCTGATCGGCGGCGCCAGTGCCAGCGGATCGAGCAAGCGCCCCATGAGCGCCACATAAGCCTCGATGTCCAGCGCCGACGGCGCGTGGGTTGGCGTGGCGATGCGCATCAACAGGTCAGTGCCTTGCAACAACGCGTCGATGTGTTCGGGACGCAGATACAGCCGCGATTCCTGCGCGCTGACCAGGCAATCCTCCATCACATGCGCGACGCTGACCCCGGCGTCCACCCCGACAATCCGCGCCGCGCCCTTGAGCGAATGCGCCGCGCGCATGCACGATTCGAGGTGATCGGCCTGGGTCGGGTCGCGCTCCAGCGCCAGCAGTCCGGCGCTGAGCACTTGGGTCTGAGCCTCGGCTTCGAGGCTGAACAACTCCAGCAAAGAGGCGTCGCGCATTTGCTCGGGGGTCATGTGAGGCTCCGGGTCACGGCGGACAACAACTGTTCTTCATCCAGCCAGCGCAAGCTGCGACCTTTGAATTGCAACACGCCACGGGTGTACTTGGCGCTGGCCTGCGCGCCCGATTGCGAGGCGGCGTCGAGGATGCGTTCGTCGATCGCGTGAATCCCGTCGACTTCGTCCACCGGCACCACCACCGGGCCACCGCGCGCGGCGATGATCAACATGCGCGGCATCACCCGCGCGCCGGACGCGACATTGTTGCTGGTGTCGAGGCCAAGCAATTCCACCAGCGACAGGCACGCGACCAACGCGCCGCGTACATTCGCCACGCCGAGCAACGCCCGCGAGCGCTGGTGCGGCAGCGAATGAATGGTTTGCAGCGGCGCGACTTCCACCAGGCTGCGCGTCGCCAGCCCCAGCCATTCTTCGCCGAGACGGAACATCAGCAGCGACCGGGTTTTGATCTCGGTTTCGAGCGCCGTCGCCACTTGCTCGTGGTGTTCCTGCTGCAACGCGTAACGGTCGAGCAACCGCGTGGCCGCCGCCGAATACACCGAGCAATTGCGGCAGTGAATGTGCTCGACCAGCAGCGGGCAGGACTTGTCGCCGTGGATGCCGATGCGGTTCCAGCAGTCGTCGATGGCCTGGGCATCTTCGTGGGTGAGGTTCAAGGTGTCCGCGCCGTTCATCGTTTACGCTCACTGTCAGCCGCGCGTTCGCTGCGCGCGGCGCGTTCCTGCAATCGTCGCGCGCCCGCCGTATCGCCCTGGGATTGCAGCAACGCCGCGAGGTGCATCAACGCGTCAGGATGTTGCGGTTCGAGGTACAACGCCTTGCGATAAAAGCCCTGTGCTTCGAGCGCACGCCCGGCCACGTCGCTGAGCAATCCCAGCCAATAAAACACCTGCGCGACCGGTTCGTGGCTGCGCAGATACAGTTCACACGCCGCCCGCGCCTCGGTGCTTTTGCCTTCGTTGGCCAGCGCGGCAATGCTCGCCAGCAATGCCGCAGCGTCGGAGTTAGCCGTTGTCGAGGTGTTCGCCAACGGCGCAACCGCCGCGAACGGACGACTGCGTACTGGCGGCGGTGGCGTCACGCGGCGCACCGGCTGCGGCGTTGGCAAGGGCGTTGGCAGCGGCGTTGACGTTGGCGCAAAAGCGCTCGGCAGCGGTTCGGGCTCGGCCAGACTTTGCCGACTGAACGCAAATGACTGCGCAATACCGATCGAACGCATGCCCAATCGCCCGAGCAAACTGCCTTCAGCCGGGCCGATAAACAGCACGCCATCGACATGGGTCAGGCGCTTGAGCACTTCGAATACTTGCTGCTGGGTCGGCTGATCGAAATAGATCAGCAGGTTGCGACAGAACACGAAGTCATAGGGCGGCTCGTTCGCCAGCAAGGTCGGGTCGAGCAGATTCGCCACTTGCAAACGCACTTGTTCCAGCACCCGTTCGCTGAGCTTGTAGCCGTCGTCTTCGGCGCTGAAATGCCGCTCGCGAAACGCGATGTCCTGCCCACGAAAGGAGTTTTTGCCGTACACCGCGCGCTTGGCTTTTTCCACCGAAAGCGGGCTGACGTCCATGCCTTCGACCTTGAACTGGTGCGGTTTGAGCCCGGCGTCGAGCAACGCCATGGCAATCGAATAAGGCTCTTCGCCGGTCGAACACGGCAGGCTGAGAATGCGCAAGGCGCGCATGTGGTTGATCTCGGTCAGGCGTTTGCTCGCCAGTTTCGCCAGCGTGGCAAAGGATTCCGGGTAACGGAAAAACCAGGTTTCCGGGACGATCACCGCTTCGATCAACGCCTGCTGCTCATCCCGCGAGCCCTGCAAAGTCTGCCAATACTCATCGGCACTCAGCGCTTTTGAGGCTGTGGTGCGCTGGCGGACCGCGCGTTCGATGATCGCCGCGCCGACCGACGCAACGTCGAGGCCGATGCGATCCTTGAGGAAATCGAAAAAGCGCTGATCGCTGCTCATGGCTGATCCTCAAGCAACGTCAGGTCCAGCGGCGATGGCGGAAACAATAGCGCGCGCACATCGTCGTCGAGCAGGTCGGCGACCCGCACCCATTGCAGCAATCCGAGCGCGTCTTTGCGCACCGGGCCGAGGTACGGCGCCTGGCGATTGTCGAGGCCATAGGGCTGAAATTCCGCCGCGTCGCAGCGCAAGGTGTCGTTGGCTTGCTCGAGGATCAACCCGAGCAATTGCGCGGGCGTGGCGGCGTCGGGGCGATAGTGCACCAGCACCAGCCGCGTACTGGTGCGCGCCTGCGCCGGTTGGCCAAACGTCAGTGCACTCAAGTCGATCACCGGCACCACGGCGCCGCGATAGGCGAACACACCCGCGACCCACTGCGGCGCCCGCGCAATCGGTTTCAGCGGCAGGCGCGGCAACACTTCCGCGACTTCAATGGCTTGCAGTGCGTAACGCTCGTCACCGATGCGAAACACCAGAAACAGCGCTTGCCGCGCCGCCGTCACGGCGTGGCGTTTGGCCGTGAGTTCGTTCATCAGACTTTGAATCGCGAGACGCCACTGCGCAGCCCGACGGCCACCTGGCTCAGTTCGTCGATGGCAAAACTGGCCTGACGCAACGACTCGACGGTCTGGCTGCTGGCATCGCCCAATTGCACCAGCGCGTGGTTGATTTGCTCGGCGCCGGTGGCCTGCGCCTGCATGCCTTCGTTGACCATCAACACCCGCGGCGCCAACGCCTGCACCTGATGGATGATCTGCGACAGCTGCTCGCCGACTTGCTGCACTTCGGACATGCCGCGCCGCACTTCTTCGGAGAATTTGTCCATGCCCATGACCCCGGCCGACACCGCCGACTGAATCTCACGGACCATCTGTTCGATATCGTAAGTGGCCACGGCGGTCTGGTCCGCCAAACGCCGGACTTCGGTGGCGACCACGGCAAATCCGCGGCCATATTCGCCAGCCTTTTCGGCCTCGATGGCGGCGTTCAGCGACAACAGATTGGTCTGGTCGGCAACCTTGACGATGGTCACCACGACTTGGTTGATGTTGCCGGCCTTCTCGTTGAGGATCGCCAGTTTGGCGTTGACCAGATCCGCTGCGCCCATCACCGAGTGCATGGTTTCTTCCATGCGCGCCAGCCCTTGCTGCCCGGAGCCGGCGGCCACCGAGGCCTGATCAGCGGCGGTGGAGACTTCGGTCATGGTCCGCACCAGGTCACGCGAGGTCGCGGCAATTTCCCGCGAGGTCGCGCCGATTTCGGTGGTGGTGGCGGCGGTTTCGGTGGCGGTGGCTTGTTGTTGCTTGGACGTCGCGGCGATTTCGGTCACCGACGTGGTGACTTGCACCGACGAGCGCTGAGCCTGCGACACCAGCGAGGTGAGCTCGGCCATCATGTCGTTGAAGCCGGTTTCGACGGCGCCGAACTCGTCTTTGCGCTCCAGATTGAGGCGACCGCTGAGGTCGCCGGTGCGCATGATTTCGAGGATCTGCACGATGCGGTTCATCGGCGCCATGATCGCGCGCATCAACAGCAAACCGCAGAAACCGGCGGCCAGCACCGCGACCAGCAGCGAGACGCCCATGCTGACTTTGGCCGCGATCACGGCGTTGTCGATGGCGATGATGTCCTGATCGGCGACGGCTTTGTTTTCACGGAGGATGTCGTTGAGCTTCACGCGGCCGGCGGTCCAGGTCGGCGTGAGTTTTTCGTTGAACAACTTGATCGATTCGACTTCCAGGTTGCGCTGATGCAAGTCGAGCACGGCGGCCAGCAGCGTTTTGTATTCTTCGTGAATCTTTTCGAAAGTGGCGAATTCGACTTTGTCTTCTTCGGTGGTGACGGTGGTGCGGTAGTTGTCGATCTGCGCCTGCAAGCGCAGTTCGAACGTCTTGAATTCGGCGGCATCCTCGGTGCTGAAGCCCTGCCCTTCCCTGAGGCCGAGCATTTCCTGAACCCGCAGGTAACTGTCGGACCAGGCGCCCCGGATCATCGAGCTGTAATAGACGCCGGGCAGCGCGTCTTCACGGACGCTGGCTTCGCTTTCTTCGATTTTCAACAGCCGCGAATAGGAGACGACGACCATCAGCAACATGATGGCGATAATCACCGCAAAGCTCGCCAAGATCCGTTGGCGCAACGTCCAGTTCTTCACAGTAAGTCCTCGGGGCCATTTTCAAATGCTGCGGAGTATAGCTGAGGGTGTCTCATTTATAAGACGGATAGTCATTGCCTTCCGAGCCAAGTGATACGGTCGCGCGAGCTCCGGGATGGGACTTTCAAGCGAACGCAGCATCAAGGCCAGCGGCAGATCTGCATAAAGGGATGATGGATACGTCATGAAGCATCTTGGTGGATAGCGTCGGCCGCTGTGAACGCTTGCCAAGGCTCGCCAGCGCCCTGACGAACCTCGAGTGGCTCACCTAATTACGAAAGTTACATAAAAATCCGGAAAAACAGCAAAAACACTCTAATGAACTGTCAGAAATGACAGTTGAGGCCACGCTGAGCGATTTGTAGTCTTTGGTGCTCAACCAATCCAAGGTGGGACCGAACCATGGCCGTTCTTGATTACGAAGACCTTTCACACGACGAAAAGACAGCGCAGACAACTACTGGAGAGCTCTCAGCCTTCAAAGATGGAACAATGATTTTTCAGACAAACACTGTGCATTATTTTCGAATGTCGGACGCCGCATTTCTCATCGGAGATAAAGACAATCAACATGTGGCGCTATCCTTCCCTGCCAAACTTCAGAATGGCGGGCCGTACATCGTGAATTACAAAAAGGATGTCGTCACCTTGCCGAGCTATCTGCGCTGGGCCGTTCAAGTGGGTGGACAGCACCACTTCGTCGAAGACGGCGAATTGAGCGTCACACTCAATAACTACAAACAAGCGCTGGGCACCTATAGAGTCACATTGGAAAATGATGGCGGCACCGTCATCGGCTCTTTCAACATGACAAACGATTAACTTTCTGCAGATAACGAAACCCCATCAATTTGATGCTGGTGGAGTTTTGTACGTTGCCGGTGATGACCTGGCAGGAAGGGACCGTGAAGAAGCCAGTGGGGAATGCTACAGGACTTGCCCGCGGAGATTATTGATCGTTCCTACGCTCTGCGTGGGAATGCAGCCGGGGACGCTCTGCGTCCCAAGTGGACGCGGAGCGTCCAATGAGGCATTCCCACGCGGAGCATGGGAACGATCAGTTCAGCGGTGTCAGGGAGCATTGATTACATCGCAGCCTGCCGCACCTGCTTCTCCAACTCCACCTTCAACCCCGGCTCAAGCTTCAATTGCCGCGCGAGTTCGTCGAGGTAGGATTTCTCCATGAAGTTCTCTTCGTCCACCAGCATCACGCTGGCGATGTACATTTCGGCGGCGATTTCCGGGGTGCTGGCGGCGCGGGCGACGTCGGTCGGGTCCAGCGGTTTGTTCAGCTCGGCGTGCAGCCAGTGCTGCAGTTCCTGATCGTTATCGAGCTTGGTGAATTCGCCCTCGATCAACGCACGTTCGCGCTCATCGACATGGCCATCAGCCTTGGCCGCCGCGACCAGCGCTTTGAGAATCGCCTGGCTGTGTTGCTCGACCTGCGCGGGCGGCACCCGGTCGACGGTTTGCGGTTCGACCTTCGCTGCAGTGCCCTGCTGCGCCTGCCAGTTGCCGTACGCCTTGTAGGCAATCACGCCCAACGCCGCGAGGCCGCCGTAGAGCGCGACTTTGCCGCCGGCATTACGGACCTTTTTGTTGCCCATCAACAGCCCCATCGCGCCCGCTGCCAAAGCGCCGCCGCCCGCGCCCGAGAGCAAACCGCCGAGGCCGCCCGAGCCACTACTGCCGCCGAGCAAACCGCCCAGCGCGCCGCCGACAGAACCGCCAACCGAGCCGCCAGAAGACTTCTGCGAGTGACCGCCAGCCTTTTTCTGCAACAAGTCCTGACCGGATTTGAGTAGCTGATCGAGCAATCCACGGGTGTTCATTTGCTGCCTCCACGAATTCGGGGTAACCGGAACAATAAGGCAACCAGCCTAGAGCGAAAGTGCCCAACGCCCAGCGGCGAGAGTGCTTCCAGATGTTGCTTGGCTGTTTCAGCACCTCCCGGCGCCCGCCCAGCTATTCGACCTGCGCCACTGGCTGAGCAATGAAGTCGTCCCCATGTTGCGCAACTCCAGCGCGTCACCCATGGATAACAGACCACGCATGAGCTCGCTGCAATGGGCCGGCATCTCGGTGCCGCTGCTGCACTGGCAGCATCAAGCATGGATCAACTGGCGCGATATGCCCGACCTGATGCAGGTGCAGCGACCGTTCAAGATCATGGGTACTTGCAGTTGAAGGCAGGGTAAAAATGAAAAGGGGCCGACCTTACGGTCCGCCCCTTTTGGTTAGTCGAAACACCCTCCTTGTAGCAGCTGGCGAAGCCTGCGTTCGGCTGCGCAGCAGTCGTAAACCCTGAACGCACGGTCTTCCTGAAGCACCGCGCAGTCTGATTTCACGACTGCTTCGCAGCCGAACGCAGGCTGTGCCAGCTGCTACAGATCGCGTTTTGCCGCGACATCATGTCACCGCCAATGCCGGCTCCTCAAAACCGCGAAACACTCCTCATCGCATCCACCAGATACCTCATCGCGATCCGATCGCTCTCCGACAACTCCCGATAACGCTCCACCAGTTTCATTTCCTCCGAATTGAGTCGACGCCTGCGCCGACCGGTGGTCAGGCAAGGGAAGATTCCTAACAGTTCGGTGATGCCTTGTACTTTCGACATGGACGATGTCCTTTTAATACGTCAAAGAAAACTTCAGAAAACCGCATCGCCCTACCACTTTCAGCAGTCACTGGGTGCGCGCTGAACCCACCGGCCTTCAGGGCCGCAACCGGTCATGTCCATAGAATAGGAATTAAATCGGCGCTGAAAAGGGGTTTTTAGAGTAATTAGTCGAAAAAAGCAGATATGCCCTGTAAATCAGAAAGTGCTGTGGGAAATGTTCACTGACATGTCTTGTTTCATTGCCACACTGGCTTGGTGTAACCAATCATTTTTTCTGGGTGACCGAACGGTTTAAGCTATTTGGCATCTGTTTAAAGTCCGTTGCGTTTGGCCGAAGGCATGTCCGAACCCCTTTTTTTGATCCAGCAGTGCCAGGAACGGCGCGGGATTGTTCACGACAGGTTGTACTTATGCACCGCAGGAATTTGCTCAAAGCGTCCATGGCTATCGCTGCCTACACCGGTCTTTCGGCCACTGGCCTGCTCGCCGCACGCGCGTGGGCCGGCAATAGCGCGAATGGTGGCGCCGCTGATGGCGACGCTCAGGCGTTCGACTTCGAAGCGCTGAAGATCCAAGCCAAGCAGCTTGCCACCAGTCGTTATCAGGACACCAAGCAGGTGCTGCCGCCAACGCTGGCGACCATGACGCCGCAAAATTTCAACGCCATTCAGTACGACGGCAAGCACTCGCTGTGGAACGACGTCAACGGTCAACTGGACGTGCAGTTCTTCCATGTCGGCATGGGTTTCAAGCAACCGGTGCGCATGTACAGCGTCGATCCGAAGACGCGTCAGGCCCGTGAAGTGCATTTTCGCCCGTCGCTGTTCAACTATGAAAAAACCACGGTCGACACCAAGCAACTGGGCGCCGACCTGGGTTTTTCCGGGTTCAAACTGTTCAAGGCACCTGAGCTGGACAAGCACGACGTGTTGTCTTTCCTCGGCGCCAGCTACTTCCGCGCGGTCGATGCCTCTGGCCAATATGGCCTCTCGGCGCGCGGCTTGGCGATCGACACTTACGCGAAGAAACGCGAGGAGTTCCCCGACTTCACCAAGTTCTGGTTCGAAACGCCGGACAAGAACAGCACACGGTTTGTGGTCTACGCCCTGCTCGATTCGCCGAGCGCTACCGGCGCCTACCGTTTTGATATCGACTGCCAGGCCAGTCAGGTGGTCATGGCCATCGACGCGCACATCAATGCGCGTACCGCCATCGAACAACTGGGCATCGCACCGATGACCAGCATGTTCAGCTGCGGCACCCACGAGCGGCGCATGTGCGACACCATTCACCCGCAAATCCACGACTCTGATCGCCTGGCGATGTGGCGCGGCAACGGCGAGTGGATCTGCCGTCCGCTGAACAACCCGGCGACCCTGCAATTCAACGCGTTCGCCGACACTGATCCGAAAGGTTTCGGCCTGGTGCAGACCGATCACGAGTTTGCCAGTTACCAGGACACCGTCGATTGGTACAGCAAACGTCCGAGCCTGTGGGTAGAACCTACAACCGCGTGGGGCGAAGGCTCTATCGATTTGTTGGAAATTCCTACAACCGGCGAGACCCTGGATAACATCGTCGCGTTCTGGACGCCGAAGAAACCGGTGGCTGCCGGCGACTCGCTGAATTACGGCTACAAGCTCTATTGGAGCGCGTTGCCGCCGGTCAGCACGCCGTTGGCGCGGGTCAATGCGACCCGTTCGGGCATGGGCGGCTTTGTTGAAGGCTGGGCGCCGGGCGAGCATTACCCGGAAGTCTGGGCGCGGCGTTTTGCCGTGGACTTCACCGGCGGCGGGCTCGATCGCTTGCCGGCCGGTGCGGGCATTGAGCCGGTAGTGACCTGCTCGAACGGCGAAGTGAAGGATTTCAACGTGCTGGTGCTGGATGACATCAAGGGTTACCGCATCACCTTTGACTGGTACCCGACCAATGACAGCGTCGCGCCGGTGGAGCTGCGGTTGTTTATCCGCACCAATGACCGGACGTTGAGCGAGACCTGGTTGTACCAGTACTTCCCGCCGGCGCCGGAGAAGCGTAAGTACATCTGAGGTTAAAGGGTCGCTTGCGCGGGCCTCTTCGCGGGCAAGCCTCGCTCCTACGGGATGTGTATCGTCCGCATCATTGGCACATGCCGCAAACCCTGTAGGAGCGAGGCTTGCCCGCGAAGAGGACGGTACAAGCAACAAAAATCCCGACTCAGAAACGCAAAAGCCCCGACCAGAATTGGCCGGGGCTTTTTATTTTCAGCGCATCAATCAGTCACGCAAATCAGACTCATGAATCGGCTGATCGCGATGCGTAGCGCGCTGATATTGCGCCGGCCACACCGCTTTGCGCCCACCCAGATCATCATCGGCATGCAGCGCCCAGTACGGATCGCGCAGCAACTCGCGGGCGAGGAAGATGACGTCGGCCTGGCAGGTGCGCAGAATGTGCTCAGCCTGCGCCGGCTCGGTAATCATTCCTACGGTGCCCGTGGCGATGCCTGATTCCTTGCGCACGCGCTCAGCGAAGCGCGTCTGATAACCCGGGCCTGTCGGAATTTCCGCATTCGCTGCGGTGCCGCCGGAAGAAACGTCAATCAAGTCCACGCCGAGGTCTTTCAAGCGTCGCGCCAGTTCCACGGTTTCATCCGGATTCCAGCCATCTTCCACCCAATCGGTGGCCGACACGCGGACGAACAATGGCAGCTCTTCAGGCCAGACCGCACGCACCGCTTCGGTGACTTGCAGGACCAGCCGAATGCGATTTTCGAACGAGCCGCCGTACTGGTCGCGCCGCTGATTGCTCAGGGGCGAAAGGAATTGATGCAGCAGGTAACCGTGAGCGGCGTGGATCTCGACCACTTTGAAACCGGCGGTCAGGGAACGTTTGGCCGCAGCGACAAAGGCCTGAATGACCTCGGCGATCTGCCCTTCATCGAGTTGGGTCGGGTGCGTGTGTTGCGGGTCGAAAGCAATCGGCGAAGGCCCGACCGGGGTCCAGCCACCGTCCTCCGGTTTGACGCTGCCGTGCTTGCCGATCCACGGCCGATGGGTACTGGCCTTGCGCCCGGCGTGCGCCAGTTGAATGCCGGCAATCGCGCCTTGGGCGGCGATGAATCGGGTGATGCGCTGCAGCGGTTCGATCTGTTCGTCGTTCCACAAACCGAGGTCTTCGGCGGTAATGCGGCCATCGGCAGTGACCGCCGTGGCTTCGGTGAATATCAGCCCGGCGCCGCCAACCGCACGGCTGCCGAGGTGGACCAGGTGCCAGTCGTTGGCCAGGCCATCGACGCTCGAGTATTGGCACATCGGCGACACCGCGATGCGGTTATTAAGGGTCAATTGGCGAAGGGTATAGGGTTCAAGCAGCAGACTCATGGGGCACCTCTCGGATCAGTGGTCAGGCTCCAGGGTTCTGTTTGAAAAGTCGACGAGTGACAGGAAAAAGGCGCAACACCCGCCCCCGCGGGTAAAAAACTCGACGAAACGTCACAAGGCCAATCAAGCAGTGCTTAGAGCCTAGTCGACAACGGGGGATGAGGGAGGGTTCAAGAATTGAAACGAGGCAAATTCGGGTTCGCACGAACCTGTGGCGAGGGGGCTTGCCCCCGCTGGGTGGCGAAGCCGCCCCCATAGCCATTAACCGGCGTTCGCCAGATAAACCGCAGTGACTGGTTTCAGGACTGCTGCGCAGCCCAACGGGGGCAAGCCCCCTCGCCACACAAGCATGGTGTCTCTAGCGCGGTTCGATGTGGGCAATCATCAACTGCACGGTCTCATTGCCGCGAAACTCGTTGAGGTCGAGTTTGTAGGCCAATTCCACCCATTTGATCGTCGGGTTCGGCCAAATCTCGCGATCGATCCCGAAGGCAATCCCGTCGAGTTTCACCGAACCGCATTCACTTTTCAGCACCACTTTCAGGTGCCGCTCGCCGACCACGCGCTGCTCGACCAACTGGAACACCCCGTGAAACAGCGGCTCCGGAAAGTGCTGGCCCCAAGGCCCGGCATGCCGCAGGGCGCGGGCCAGTTCCAGATGAAATTCCTCGACCGCCAATGTGCCGTCCGACAACAAACGCCCAGTCAGGTCTTCTTCGCGCAATTGCCTACGCACTTCAGCGTCGAATGCCTCGGCAAACAGCGGAAAATTCGCTTCCGGCAAGGTCAGACCCGCCGCCATCGCGTGGCCGCCGTACTTGCTGATCAACGTCGGATGCTGCGCCGCGACCACGCTCAAGGCGTCGCGAATATGAAAGCCCTGCACCGAACGTCCCGAACCCTTGAGCAAACCGTCGCCGGCATCGGCAAAGGCAAACGTCGGGCGGAAATAGCGTTCTTTCATTCGCGACGCGAGGATGCCGATAACACCCTGATGCCACTCGGGATCGAACAGGCACAAGCCGAACGGCATCGATTCCACCGGCAAATCCTTGAGCTGCGCCAGCGCTTCACGCTGCATGCCTTGCTCGATGGATTTGCGGTCCTGGTTCATGCTGTCGAGTTGCACCGCCATTTCCCGGGCACTTTGCGCGTTGTCGGTGAGCAGGCATTCGATGCCCAGACTCATGTCGTCCAGGCGCCCCGCCGCGTTCAGGCGTGGGCCGACGATAAAACCGAGGTCGGTAGAGGTGATGCGCGCGTGGTCACGTTTGGCCACTTCAAGGATTGCCTTGACCCCCGGACGCGCGCGGCCGGCGCGAATCCGCTCCAGGCCTTGATGCACGAGGATGCGATTGTTGGCATCGAGCGGCACCACGTCGGCGACGCTGCCCAGCGCCACCAGATCCAGCAGTTCGCCGATGTTCGGCTGCGGTTTGCTTGCGTACCAGCCGAGGCTGCGCAGGCGCGCGCGCAACGCCATCAACACATAGAAAATCACCCCGACCCCGGCCAACGCCTTGCTCGGAAACTCGCAACCTGGCTGGTTCGGATTAACGATGGCGTCGGCCAGCGGCAGTTCGTCGCCGGGCAAGTGGTGGTCGGTGACCAATACTTTGAGCCCGGCCTTCTTCGCCGCTGCCACGCCTTCGACGCTGGAGATGCCGTTGTCCACGGTGATCAGCAATTGCGGGGTGCGGGTCAGTGCGACATCGACGATTTCCGGGGTCAGCCCGTAGCCGTATTCGAAGCGGTTCGGCACCAGATAATCGACGTGCGCCGCGCCTAGGAGTCGCAGGCCCAGCACGCCAACGGTGCTGGCAGTGGCGCCATCGGCGTCGAAGTCGCCGACGATCAAAATCCGCTGGCGCTGCTCAAGCGCGGTCACCAGCAAATCCACTGCGGCATCGATGCCTTTGAGCTGCTGATACGGAATCAGCCGCGCGAGGCTCTTGTCCAGTTCAGCCTCGTTGAGCACGCCGCGCGCCGCGTACAAGCGGGTCAACAGCGGCGGCAGGTCACCGAGGAATGGCAGGGTGTCGGGCAACAGGCGAGGTTCGATGCGCATGGGGTGACAGGTGCTTCTCTTGGATACGTAGGATAAAACCGGATGACGCGTGCGAACGCTGAATGATCAGCCGCGTTCGCCGCTCAACCACTGCAACTGGACTTCGTGCTGACCACGGTCATCGGTGACGAAAATCGTCCCTTCGCTGATCATCACGTCCCACTTGATAACGCGGGGCATGTCTTTGGCCAGGGTTTCGAGGATTTCTTGCGGCACCGCAGCGATGTGTACATTTTTCAGGTTTTTGATCGCCGGGATCACTTTGGTTTCCCAGACGCGCAGGCTGCCGTAGGCCAGCAGGCTGGTGCGCTCGGTGCGACGCGAGCACCACGTCAGACGATCGGCGTCTGGCTGGCCGACTTCGATCCAGTGCAGGACGCGGTCATCCAGGCTCTTTTCCCACAGGGCGGGTTCATCCACGTCTGACAGACCGCGACCAAACGACAGCTGCTCGTTGTACCAGAAGGCGTAGGCCAGCAGCCGCACGGTCATGCGTTCTTCGGTTTCCGAAGGGTGACGGGCGATGGTCTGCTTCACGCTCTCGTAGACGCTGCGGTCGAGGTCGGTGAGGTTCAGTTCAAACTTGTAGGTCGTGGACGGCTGGGCCATGAACGGGCTTCTTGATACGGGGAAAGGCGGCAAGTCTAACCGATGCAGTAGGCAATCAACGAATTGACCGCCATCAACTTCGCGCGACTGACACGCGGCTATGTTAAAACGCTCTATCGTTCGCACTTTGTCCTACAGGATCCCTCATGCCGCTCACCGGAAAACCGCTCTCAGGTCTGAAAGTCATCGAATTGGGCACGCTGATCGCCGGGCCTTTTGCCTCGCGTATTTGCGGCGAGTTCGGCGCCGAAGTGATCAAGATCGAATCGCCGGACGGCGGTGATCCGTTGCGCAAATGGCGCAAGTTGTACGAAGGCACCTCGCTGTGGTGGTTTGTCCAGGCACGCAACAAGAAGTCGCTGACGCTCAACCTCAAACACCCGGACGGCTTGGCGATCCTGAAAAAACTGCTCAGCGAAGCAGACATCCTGATTGAGAATTTTCGCCCCGGCGTGTTGGAAAAGCTCGGTTTGGGGTGGGAAGTTTTACACGCGCTCAACCCGAAACTGGTGATGGTGCGGCTTTCCGGTTTCGGCCAGACCGGGCCGATGAAAGATCAACCGGGTTTTGGTGCTGTCGGCGAATCGATGGGCGGTCTGCGCTACATCACCGGTTTCGAGGATCGGCCGCCAGTGCGCACCGGGATTTCCATCGGCGATTCGATCGCCGCGCTCTGGGGCGTGATCGGCGCGTTGATGGCGTTGCGTCATCGCGAAGTGAATGGCGGCGTCGGGCAAGTGGTCGATGTGGCGCTGTACGAGGCGATCTTCGCCATGATGGAAAGCATGGTGCCGGAGTTCGACGTGTTCGGTTTTATCCGCGAACGCACCGGCAACATCATGCCTGGCATCACGCCCTCCTCGATTCACACCAGCGCCGACGGCAAACACGTGCAGATCGGCGCGAATGGCGACGCGATTTTCAAGCGTTTCATGAACCTGATCGGCCGCGAAGATCTGGCCAACGATCCTTTGCTGGCCAGCAACGATGGCCGCGACAGCCGTCGCGACGAGATTTATGGGGTGATCGATCGCTGGGTCAATTCGCTGCCGCTCGACAGCGTGATCGCGCAGTTGAATCAGGCCGAGGTGCCGGCCAGCCGGATCTTCAGCGCCGAAGACATGTTCAGCGATCCGCAATATCTGGCCCGGGAAATGTTCCTGCACGCCAAGTTGCCCGACGGCAAGGACTTCAAGATGCCGGGAATCGTGCCGAAACTCTCTGAGACACCTGGCACGTCTGAATGGGTCGGACCGCAGTTGGGTGAGCACAATGCGCAGGTATTGCACGAACTTGGCTACGACGAGGGACAGATCGCACGGTTGCGTGAAGACGGGGCCATTTAAGCTGAAGCGCCTGCGTTCAGTGTTCGGCCAACGCGCCAGCGGCCGCTACGTGCTGGCGCTGTTGGTGCTGCTGATCGGCTCGTCGTCCGCCGGCGCGCAACCGAAAGAAACGCTGATCTGGCTGTTGCGCGACTTGCCGCCGCTGACCATTTTCGAAGGCCCGGAAAAGGGCAAGGGTGTTGTCGATCAGTTGATCCCGTCGTTGGTCGCGGGCATGCCGCAATACAATCACACGCAGATGCGGGTCAATCGTGCGCGGAGCCTGCAGATGCTGCGCGATGAATCCTTCACCTGCGATCCTTCGCTGGTCTGGAGCAAGGAGCGCGAAGAATGGATGGCGTTTTCGATTCCGGTGTTCCGCGCCGTCAGTAATGGCATCACCGTGCGCCAGGATGCCAAACGCCAACTCGAACCTTATCTGGTGAACGGCGAAGTCGACGTGGCGGCGTTGCTCGCCAGTGGCACGCAAAAAGTCGGCGCGGTGGCCGGACGCAGTTATGGCCAGTTACTCGATGCGCAATTGACCGAGGCGCCGGCCGATTCGGTGATTCAGCATTACGGCAATGACGCACTCGGCAGTCTGCTGCAGATGCAGCGGCTGGGGCGGTTGATCGGGGTAATGGGTTACTGGCCGGAGATTCGATATCTGGCGCAACAGGAACAGATTGCCGCTGACGAACTGACGTTTTACCCGGCCAAAGGCACGGATAAATACATTACGACGTATATCGCCTGTTCGAATACGGCTCAGGGCCGACGGGCGATCAGCGAGATCAACCAGGTGCTGCGCACCCTTCCCCATGATCATCTGGTCCAAGCCTATGCCAAATGGCTGGACCCGGCGCGACGCGTGGAATACCTGGAGGAAACCCGGGCGTTTTTCCAACAGCGCGCAGGCCAATGACGAAATTCAGGCAAAAAGAAACCCCGAGGAGTGGGGAGACAACTCGGGGTTAAACGTGGCCTACATAAAGACCCGTAGCAGCAAGCTACAAGCACCGGAGCACAATGCTTGATCCTGCTGTTACATGCTCTGACTGACCTCGGCGCAGGAAGGTTCCCACAAAAAACAATTCAATTTCGATTAGCCAGGATCTTGTCCTGAGCGGCGTTGCGCAACGCCGCGATCACGCAGGGTTCCAGGCGACCTTCGGCAATCAGCACATCGCGGTGCAAGCCGTCGACGACATCAGTCAGTTGCCACTTGTCGGTCAACTGCGCCTGATTGAATGAGCGTTCCACCACAATTGCCCCAACGGCATTCTTCAGCGTCACCAGGCATTCGCCGTGGACGCCCGAAGGGGTCAATGTCACTTGATACGGGCTCAAAGCCTCGCCGAGCAATAGACTGATACTTTCCATCTGGCAATCACCACTCAATAGTCCGAAACAAAGTGCCTGGGAGGGCGTGTCTACATAAATGACCCCTGGCCCGAGTAGAAAGTTCTGAATACCGAACGCGCGCAATCGCGGTGCCCGGTCGATTGAGCATGCACGGCAAAGATGACAAGTAAAAAACACGCCTGTTCAGGCCTGCGCTTTCAACATCGATTCCATCAGATAAATGTCCAGCAGCCGGCGCATCAGCACCGCGGACACCGGCGTGTGCAGGTGCCCGAGCAGTTGCACCTCGCTTTCGGCCAGCAGCGTGGTCACGGCCGGCATGACGCTGGAGGCGACATTGCCGAGCAGCACCAGCGACTGCGCCTCGCGTTGTTCGACCAGATGACGGATTAGCGCCAGCCCCTCGCCGCCGCGCAATTGCGGGTTGCACAAGGCAATATCGACCGCGCCCCGGCGCGCCAGCGACCGCTGCGCCACCCGCAGCGACGGCGCCGCCAGCACGTCATAGACGCCGATGGCGTTGAGCATTTGGTGCAACGCCATCATCTGGAAAGGATTGTGTTCAAGAATCAGGATTTTGAGCGTGCGCATAGCGACCTCTGGAACGACACTCGCGGGCTCTGCCCGCAGTTGTCGATCACTCTAGGCCAGCCTTCTTCAGCGGCCCATCGGAAAAGTAGCCACGTCGTATAGGACAATTCCGAAACTCAGCGCGCGCATTGGCACCGCCCTTCACTCTTGCGCAGCTCAATATCCGTCCAGCCGCCCAGCAACCCGCGAACATGCCCGTCCGTTCCGTAGAACGGCACCGTCCATTGATCGATGTCCCTGACACCGTTGTTGAATAGCAGCAGACGCCGGGTGAAGCGCGGCTTGCGGGTTTCGATCTGCACGATGAATTCGGCATGCAGCATTTCTGCGGTTTCCCTCGGCAAGATGTTCCCTTCAATCAACCGTAGCCCCTGAACCTGATCGAAACGCTTCGATAAAGCCTCTTCATAGCTTTTGTTGCACTTGATCAAACGCCCCTGCAGATCACGCACGAACATCGGATCGGGCATGGCATCAAACAGTGCTTGCTGGAAGGCGAGCTGATCGCAGAGGTCTTTCTCGACGTCCCGGTGTCGCTTGATCAACACCGCGAGCCGACGGTTCCAGAGCAACGACAGCAGGGCGAACAGGCTGACGAAAAACATGCCCCAGCAGCCCCATCGCGAAATCTGCTGCCAGAACGAAAGCGCGGGCCTCGGGGCAATGCCGTCGAGCCACTTCAGGCGCATCGCCCGCAATTCTGCCGGAGGAAACGCTTCAAGCGCCTTGTTGAGGATGCTCAATAATTGCGGCTGGCCTTTGCGCACCGCCAAACGGTCGGCTTCCCACGAACCTTCTACCGTATGTCCTACTTTCAATTGCCCGATCGGATAAAGCTGCGAGCCGGTTTCGTTCTCGATGGTGGCATCTGCCTCGCCGCTTTCGACCAGTGCCCGCGCCTCGGCGTAGGTCTTGACCGTGAGCAGCGTGATGCGCGGATGGTCGCGGCGAATGGTTTCTTCCATGGCGTGCCGGGCGGGTAACACCAGGACTTTTTCCGACAACTGTTCCAGCGACTGCAACTCCGGCGCCCCGGCGCGCCCAACCATGATCCACGCAGAACCCCCGAAGGCATGGCTGAAATCGAGAAAACCCCGGCGTTCGTCATTCATCGCCAGCGTGGTGCTCATGTCCGCCCCACCCTGCTCCAGCCGCCCGAGCAACTGACCGGTGGAAAACGATTCTTCATGGACAAAATTCAGGTCGGTCATCGCACTGATACGGTTGAGCATGTCGTTGTTCAAACCGCTCCAGTGACCATGCTCATCCTTGAACAGATACAACGGAAACTGCGCCGAAGCGACGATGACCTTCGGGTTCGCCCGAATCCACTGGCGCTCCTCGGCACTGAGCTTGATGGCGTTGACGGCCACTGGCTTGGCGCCCTCATAAGTCACCAACTGCGCGGCGAAACCACGTTGCGCGAATGCCAGCGTACTCAGCAAAAAAATCCAGCAGATGGCTGGAATCAAACTTCTGAAAAACAACATTGCCGCTTCCTTCGTGATCAACTCGCCCTTCCCTCAGGGGCGAAAACACGGCAAGTGTGCACGCAGAAATGAAAAAGCCCGTCAGGAGACGGGCTTCAAAATGTGACAGTTTTTTGAGTTTACAACGGCTTGCCGCGGTTGCCATGCTGGCTGACAAAGGCCTGCACGGCTTTCAGGTCGTTTGGCAACACGGTGCAGCGCTCTTCTCTCTCAAACAAATCAGAAAGATGTGTAGGTAGTTCGAGCGCTTTTCCTACACCGGCTTTCTCCACCGCGTCCGGGAATTTGACCGGATGAGCGGTGCCGAGGATCACCATCGGGATGTCCAGGCTCCGGCGGCACTCGCGTGCAGCCTTGACGCCGATGGCGGTGTGCGGGTCGAGCACTTCGCCGGTCTGGGCGTAGACCTCGGCGATGGTTTCGCAGGTCTGCGCATCGTCCACGGCCAGGGAGTCGAACAGTTTGCGCGCTTCGGTCCAGCGTTCCTGTTCGACGCTGAAGCCGCCACCCTGCTTGAAGTTGTCCATCAGCCCGGCGATCGCGGCACCGTTGCGACCGTGCAGGTCGAACAGCAGGCGTTCGAAGTTCGACGAAACCATGATGTCCATCGACGGCGACAGCGTAGCGTGCAGGGTTTCCTTGACGTACTGATTGCCGCTCATGAAGCGGTGCAGGATGTCGTTGCGGTTGGTGGCGACGATCAACTGGTTGATCGGCAGGCCCATGTTGCGCGCCAGGTAACCGGCGAAGATGTCGCCGAAGTTGCCGGTCGGCACCGAGAACGACACCGAACGCGCCGGGCCGCCCAATTGCAGCGACGCGTGGAAGTAGTAAACGATCTGGGCCATGATCCGCGCCCAGTTGATCGAGTTCACGGCTACCAGACGCGTGCCTTTGAGGAAGCTCTGGTCGGCGAAGCTGTTCTTGACCATTTCCTGGCAGTCATCGAAGTTGCCTTCGATGGCGAGGTTGTGGATGTTCTCGCCGTAAATGGCGGTCATCTGCCGACGCTGGACTTCGGACACGCGCTGGTGCGGGTGCAGGATGAAGATGTCGACGTTTTCGCAGTGCTTGCAGCCTTCGATGGCGGCCGAGCCGGTATCACCGGAGGTCGCACCGATGATGACCACGCGCTCGCCGCGTTTTTCCAACACGTAATCGAGCAGGCGACCGAGCAATTGCAGAGCGAAATCCTTGAACGCCAGGGTCGGGCCGTGGAACAGCTCCAAAACCCATTCGTTGCCGTTCAACTGACGCAACGGGGCGATGGCGCTGTGCGAGAACACGCCTTGCTCGGAAGAAGAGTACGTCTCTTCCAGAATCTTTTTGAAATCGGCGTCGGGGATGCTGCCGGTGACGAATGGGCGCATCACCCGGAAGGCCAGTTCGTGATACGGCAGGCCGGCCCACGAAGCGATTTCTTCCTGGGTGAAACGTGGCAGGCATTCAGGCACGTACAGGCCGCCGTCAGTGGCGAGGCCGGCGAGCAGAACGTCTTCGAAATTCAGGGCCGGTGCCTGGCCGCGGGTACTGATATAACGCATGACTGGCTCCAATAGACAGTGTTCGCGAAGCCGGGCCCGTGGACGGGCCCGGTGAACGATATCGGCTTAGTTGAGGTGCTCGACGCGGATCCGCACCACCGGGCCAACCACGCCGGCCAACGCTTCAAGCGCGGCGATGGCATCGTTCATGTGCTGTTCCAGCACGCGGTGGGTCAGCAGGATCATCGGCACCAGGCCGTCGTGTTCTTCGACTTCCTTCTGCATGATCGATTCGATGTTGATGCCGCGCTCCGAGAGGATGCTCGCCACCTGGGCCAACACGCCCGGATGATCCTTGGCCTGAATGCGCAGGTAGTAGGCGCTTTCGCACGCTTCGATCGGCAGGATCGGGTGCGCCGACAGCGAGTCCGGCTGGAACGCCAGGTGCGGCACACGGTTTTCCGGGTCCGAAGTCATGGCGCGAACCACGTCCACCAAATCGGCGATCACCGACGAAGCGGTCGGCTCCATGCCGGCGCCGGCGCCGTAGAACAGCGTCGAACCCGCCGCGTCACCGTTGACCATCACGGCGTTCATCACGCCGTTGACGTTGGCGATCAGACGGTCAGCCGGGATCAGCGTCGGGTGTACACGCAACTCGATGCCGGCCGCAGTGCTGCGCGCCACGCCCAGGTGCTTGATGCGGTAGCCCAGCGCTTCGGCGTAATTGACGTCGGCGGTGGTCAGTTTGGTGATGCCTTCGGTGTACGCCTTGTCGAACTGCAGCGGAATGCCGAACGCGATGGACGCCAGGATCGTCAGTTTGTGCGCAGCGTCGATGCCTTCAACGTCAAACGTTGGATCGGCTTCGGCATAACCCAGCGCTTGCGCTTCGGCGAGGACGTCTTCGAAGGTGCGGCCCTTCTCACGCATTTCGGTGAGGATGAAGTTGCCGGTGCCGTTGATGATGCCCGCGACCCAGTTGATGCGGTTGGCGGACAGGCCTTCGCGGATGGCCTTGATCACCGGGATGCCACCGGCGACAGCCGCTTCGAACGCGACGATCACGCCTTTCTCGCGCGCCTTGGCGAAAATCTCATTACCGTGAACGGCGATCAGTGCCTTGTTCGCGGTGACCACATGCTTGCCATTCTCGATGGCCTTGAGTACCAGCTCGCGGGCAACGGTGTAGCCGCCCATCAGCTCTATGACGATGTCGATCTCAGGGTTCGTGGCCACTTCGAAGACATCGTTGGTAATCGCAATACCGGTCGTTTGGAACTGAGGCTTTGGCGTGCGCATGGCAATTTGTGCCACTTCGATTCCACGCCCGGCACGACGAGCAATTTCCTCGGCGTTGCGCTGAAGTACGTTGAAGGTACCGCCACCGACGGTCCCTAACCCACAGATGCCTACTTTGACCGGTTTCACTGTGAACTCCCCATAAAACGGCCGACGCAAGGTCGGCCGTGAAAACAACCGCATACTCGCGGTTCTCTATTAATGGCTCGGCAAACGCTGCCGCCGAACCATGATCGTCAAAGGCTGACCGTGACGATGCGAATTATTTCGCGCCCAGCGCCAGTTTGGCGACTTGTGGCGCAGGCTGGTAGCCCGGAATGACCTGACCGTCCGCCAAAACGATGGCCGGCGTGCCGTTCACGCCGATCGACTGACCCAACGCAAATTGCTTGGAAACCGGGTTGTCGCACTTGGCGGCCTTGATTTCCTTGCCATCGACCATTTTGTCCATGGCAGCTTTTTTGTCTTTCGAGCACCAGACCGCTTGCAGCTGTTCGTCACCCGGCGAGCCGAGGCCCTGACGCGGGAATGCGACGTAACGCACTTCGATGCCGCGCTTGTTCAGCTCAGGCACTTCGGCGTGCAGCTTGTGGCAATACGGGCACGTGGTGTCGGTGAACACGGTGATGTGCGATTTGGTTTCGCCGATCGCCGGATAGACCACGGTTTCGGCTACCGGGATTTCATTGACCAGTTTGGACACGCCGAGGCGCTCGGTTTTTTCGGTCAGGTTGACCGGTTTGCCGTCCTTGAGCTGGAACATGTAGCCCTGCATCACGTACTGGCCATCGGCGCTGGCGTAGAGCACGCGGCTGCCTTTGAGTTTGACTTCGTAGAGGCCGGCCAGCGGGCTGGCGCTGATGGCTTCGATTGGTGTTTCGAGCTGGAGGCTTTCCAGGCTATGACGAATGGCTTTGTCGGCCGCGTCATCGGCGACGGCAAAGGTGCTGACCAACGCAATAGCTGCGGCGGCGAAAATCTGGGTCAGACGCATGAGAACTCCTGAGGGCGGACAAATGGGACGATCAGAACGCCCGTGCCGAAACACCGGGTCATAATCGCCCATCGTGCAAACCGGCAAAGCCTACCACATAAGGGCTGCATGGCCGAATGCGGGTGATGCAACACCTCCCGCTCACGGCGCACGACGCTTTCATGTAGCAGCTGCCGAAGGCTGCGTTCGGCTGCGCAGCAGTCGTCAATCCTGAGCTCGCGGTTTAAATGAATCACCGCGGCGTATGATTTCACGACTGCTGCGCAGCCGAACGCAGGCTTCGCCAGCTGCTACATAGGTCGTGGGCACCCGCGTGGCAAGGGTCGTGGGTGGCTGCGCGACAGGTTTTGGTTAGCCGCGCGGATGGTGTTTGGCGTGCAGGTCTTGCAGGCGGGCGCGGGCGACGTGGGTGTAGATCTGGGTGGTCGAGAGGTCGCTGTGGCCGAGGAGCATTTGCACCACGCGCAGGTCGGCGCCATGGTTGAGCAGGTGCGTGGCGAAAGCGTGACGTAATGTGTGCGGCGACAGCGATTTGCCGATCCCGGCGACTTTGGCCTGATGCTTGATGCGGTGCCAGAAGGTCTGGCGGGTCATCTGCTCGCCGCGCTGGCTGGGAAACATCACATCGCTCGGGCGACCGCCGAGCAGCTCGCCCCGACCGTCGCGCAGATAACGCTCGACCCAGACAATCGCCTCCTCGCCCATCGGCACCAGCCGTTCCTTGCTGCCCTTGCCCATGACGCGCAACACGCCCTGACGCAGGTTGACCTGCTCCAGCGTCAAGCTGATCAGCTCGGTCACGCGCAGGCCGCAAGCGTAGAGCACTTCGAGCATGGCGCGGTCACGCTGGCCGATTGGTTCACTCAAGTCCGGCGCGTTCAGCAGCGCCTCGACGTCGGCTTCCGACAGGGATTTGGGCAACGGCCTGCCGAGTTGCGGCATATCGACGCGCAAGGTCGGATCGACCGCAATCAGCTTTTCCCGCAGCAGATAACGATAAAAGCCACGCACGCCGGAGAGAAATCTCGCCGTGGAACGGGGTTTGTAGTTTTGCTCAAGGCGCCAGGCCAAGTGATCGAGGATCAACTCGCGGCCGGCATTGATCAGTTCGAGGTTTTTTTCCTGCAGCCAGCCGTTGAACAGCGCCAGGTCGCTGCGATAGGCGTCCCGGGTGTTATCGGACAGGCCTTTTTCCAGCCAGAGCGCGTCTAGAAACTGGTCTATCAAAGGATGATCGATGGCGGGCATAAGGGCTCAGGCAAGACTGACAGTATGGTCAGGGAAGATAAATCGCAGGCAACAAAAAAGCAGCCCGTAGGCTGCTTTTTTCTGCACCGGGAAGCTGGACTTAAGCCAGTTTTTCCTTGATGCGAGCTGCTTTACCGGACAGGTCACGCAGGTAGTACAGCTTGGCTTTACGTACGTCACCGCGACGTTTAACGGCCATGCTGTCGATTTGCGGGCTGTAGGTCTGGAAAGTACGCTCTACGCCAACACCGTTGGAGATTTTACGAACGGTAAAAGCACTGTTTACGCCGCGGTTACGCTTGGCGATAACAACACCTTCGAACGCTTGCAGACGCGAACGGTCGCCTTCCTTCACTTTCACCTGAACGACAACAGTGTCGCCCGGGGCAAAGGTAGGGATCTCTTTGGTCATCTGCTCTGCTTCGAGTGCAAGGATGATTTTGTTAGTCATGCTGTGCTCCTAAGGTAAATCGTCGGATTTACCATCGATACGTTGTTAACTATCGTCCCGCTCGCGGATGTATTCCTCGAGCAGCTTCTTCTCTTCTCCAGAAAGCGAGCGGCTTTCCAGAAGATCGGCGCGTCGTTCAAAGGTCCTACCAAGGGACTGCTGTAAACGCCAACGCCGGATATGCGCGTGATTGCCACTTAGCAATACGTCGGGAACACGCTGATCCGCATACACCTCCGGTCGGGTGTAGTGCGGGCAATCCAGCAAACCATCCGTAAAGGAATCTTCCTCGGCGGAGTCCGCATGCCCTAAAGCTCCAGGCAGCAGTCGTGTAACCGCATCGATCAGGACCATCGCCGGCAGCTCGCCGCCAGACAGTACATAGTCGCCAATCGACCACTCTTCATCGACATGAGCATCAATAAAACGCTCGTCAATGCCTTCATAACGGCCGGCAATCAGGATCAATGCATCCAGATTCGCCAACTCGCGTACCGCCGACTGATTCAGTTGACGGCCTTGGGGGGACAGGTAAATCACCTTCGCCGCCTCCCCGGCTGCTGCCTTGGCCTGAACCAGAGCATCTTCCAGGGGTTTGATCTTCATCACCATGCCCGGGCCACCGCCAAATGGGCGATCGTCCACAGTGTGATGTCGATCCGTCGTGTAGTCTCGCGGATTCCAACAGGTGAGCTGCAACAGCCCCTGTTTCACCGCACGACTGGTGATGCCGTACTCGCTGATGGCGGAGAACATCTCGGGAAACAAACTGATCACTTCCACGCGCAAATTAGCCACGCTTAGAAGTCCGCATCCCATTCCACCTTCATCTCGCCTGCGGCAAGGTCGACGGCCAACACGCATTGCTCGGTATAGGGCAACAGGCGTTCGCGATCATCCAGGCTGCCTGCGCAAGGCTTGACCACCATTACATCATTGGCGCCGGTTTCCAGAAGATGATCGATCTTCCCGAGCAATTGCCCGAGTTGGTCAATGACCTTCAGACCTTCGAGCTGGTACCAGTAGTACTCGCCGTCGGTCAATTCAGGGAACAGGTTGCGCGGCACGCAGATCTCATAACCGGCCAGAAGACGAGCTTCTTCACGATCATCGAGACCCTTGAGCTTTGCGACCAGGAACTTGTCGTTCCCGCGTCCACTGACCAGCTCAACCTGTTTCACATTGCCTTCGCGCTTGAGCGTCCAGGTTTTGTACTGCAACAGGTTTTCAGTCGGATCAGTAAAGGAATACACCTTCACTTCGCCGCGAACGCCATGAACAGAGTAGATTTTGCCGATAACGATCAAATCATCAGCAACAGCAGGCGTCGCGTTCATATTGCTCAGGCCGCAGCCTTAGCCGAGTCCTTCAACAACTGAGCAACACGCTCAGAAGGTTGTGCACCAACGCTCAGCCAGTAGGCTACGCGCTCTTGGTTCACGGACAGACGGACTTCTTGACCACGAGCAACAGGGTTGAAGAAACCAACCTGTTCCTTGTGCGAACCGTCGCGCGGGTTGCGGCTGTCGGTTACGGTCAAGTGGTAAAACGGGCGCTTTTTGGAGCCGCCAAGGGCAAGACGGATTGTTAGCATGTGAACATCGTTCCTGTAGTCGGTGCTGCAAATCTAAAGGCACAGCGGGCATAGGTGCCCGAAAGGCCGCATATTCTAAGGAATATCCGGACTTTTGCAAATGACTTTTTCCGGCGGCCTTTCAGTCGCCATCAAGATTTGCTATAGAGCCGTCGTTGAAAACGGCGAGTCAGCTCCCGCCAATGGCGGGTTTACTGGAGATCCCACATCCCTGTGGGTCGGAGCCAAGGCAAGCCCAGGCTCGAATTCTTTACATTTTCGGCATGCCGCCGCCGGGCAGCATACCGCCCATGCCGCGCATCATTTTGGCCATTCCGCCTTTTGCGGAGAATTTCTTCATCATCTTCTGCATCTGCTTGTGTTGCTTGATCAAGCGACCGATGTCCTGCACCTGAGTGCCGGAGCCCATGGCGATCCGGCGTTTGCGCGAACCGCTGATCAGCTCAGGGTCGCGGCGCTCGGCCGGGGTCATGGAATTGATGATGGCTTCCATCTGCTTGAATTGCTTCTCCGCCGCGCCCTGGGCATTGCCCATTTGCGACAGGTTGACGCCGCCGATGTTCGGCAGTTTGTCCATGAGCCCGCCGAGGCCGCCCATGTTCTTCATTTGTTGCAGCTGATCGCGGAAGTCTTCGAGGTCGAAGCCCTTGCCCTTCTTCAGCTTCTTGGCCAGTTTGTCGGCCTTGTCCTTGTCGAGGGTCTGTTCGGCCTGCTCGATCAGGCTGAGCACGTCGCCCATGCCGAGGATGCGCGAAGCAATACGCTCGGGGTGGAACGGTTCGAGCGCTTCGCTCTTCTCGCCCATACCGATGAACTTGATCGGCTTGCCGGTGATGGCGCGGACTGACAGCGCGGCACCGCCACGGGCATCACCGTCGACCTTGGTCAGGATCACGCCGGTCAGCGGCAATGCGTCGCCAAAGGCCTTGGCCGTGTTGGCGGCGTCCTGGCCGGTCATGGCATCGACCACGAACAGCGTTTCGACGGGGTTGATCGCGGCGTGCAATGCCTTGATCTCGCCCATCATCTCTTCGTCGATGTGCAGACGACCGGCGGTATCGACGATGACCACGTCGATGAATTTCAGCTTTGCTTCTTTAATAGCGGCTTGCGCGATCTCGACCGGCTTCTGGCTCAGGTCGGACGGGAAGAAGGTAACGCCGACTTCCCCGGCAAGCATTTCCAGCTGCTTGATCGCCGCCGGACGGTAAACGTCAGCGGACACGACCATGACGGTCTTCTTCTTGCGCTCTTTAAGGAAGCGCGCGAGTTTGCCGGCGGTGGTGGTTTTACCCGCGCCCTGCAAGCCGGCCATCAACACGACGGCAGGTGGAACGGCGCTCAGGTTCAGGTCTTCGTTGGCCGCGCCCATCAGGCTTTCGAGTTCGGCCTGGACGATTTTCACGAAGGCCTGGCCCGGCGTCAGGCTGCGCGACACTTCGGTGCCGACGGCGCGTTCCTTGACCGAATTGACGAAGTCCTTGACCACCGGCAGGGCGACGTCGGCTTCGAGCAACGCCATGCGCACTTCACGCAGGGTGTCTTTGATGTTGTCTTCAGTCAGCTTGGCCTTGCCGGTGACATGGCGCAGCGTCTGCGAGAGACGGTCGGTTAAGTTTTCAAACATTGCGCGATCCTTTCAGGCCCTGTACAGACCGGGATAATGGCGGCCCAGACCGGAGTAAACATGTGCTCGGCGAGCCTGCGGCGTGGGCAGGTCGCGGATTATAGCGAAGACTGCGTCTGGCGGACACCTCGCTGTCAGCTTGTATGGTCTTTCGTGTGAAGTGGGTTCTATGCCAAACTCAGCGCCTTTCGGGCTTGCCTAACAGGATTTATGCTCCCCTTGTCACCGAGTTTGCTCACTACTCTCGCCGCCGCCTGCTTATATGCCGCTGCGACTCTCTATCAAGGCACTCGTCTGGCCACCGGCGCCAAGGCGAACAAGCGCCTGCTGGTCACGCTCGGCGTGCTCGCGGTGCTGGCGCATAGCGCCAGCCTGCTGACCCACTTGCTGACGCCGATCGGCCTGGGCCTGGACTTTTTCAGTGCCGCCAGCCTGATCGCCGCAGCGGTGATTGCCCTGACGTTGCTGGCCTGCTCGCGAATTCCCGTGGAAAACCTTTTGGTTCTGCTGTTTCCGCTGGGGATGGCCACCGTGCTGCTGGCGCAATTCGCCCCCGCCGGCACCGTGCAGGTGATCGACGAAGAGCCCGGCATCCTCGCGCACATTCTGTTGTCGATCCTTGCCTACGGCATGTTCACCATCGCGGTGTTCCAGGCGTTGCTGCTGCTGGTGCAGGATCACCAGCTCAAGCACAAGCACCCGTCCGGACTGATCAAGAATTTCCCACCGCTGCAAACCATGGAAAGCCTGCTGTTCGGCTTCCTCTGGGCCGGTTGGACCCTGCTGTCGCTGTCGCTGATTTCCGGTTGGCTGTTCGTCGAGAACCTGTTCGCCCAACATCTGGTGCACAAAACCCTGCTGGCCTGTCTGGCGTGGATTGTGTTCAGCGTGTTGCTGTGGGGGCGTAACCGCCTCGGCTGGCGCGGGCACAAGGCGATCCGCTGGACCCTCGCCGGTTTTTGCCTGCTGATGCTGGCCTATTTCGGCAGCAAGCTGGTTCGTGAATACATTCTGCACATCTGACGGGCGGCAATAATGGACGACTTGCCCATAGGGCCGATGCTGGCGGTGATCGCCCTGCTGATTTTGTGGTCGGGGTTGTTTACCGCCATCGAAGTCGCGCAACAGCATTTGCTGGCGCAGCGCGTGGCGTCGCGCTCCAGAGACAAACCGGTGGCGAAGCTGAGCTTCGCGCTCAACAGCCTGATCTTTTGCAACACCTTGTGCCGCGTGCTGGCCATCATCATCAGCACCTTGCTGGCGATTTTCACCTTCGCCGAAAACGGCCCGTGGGCCGCTTGCCTCGGGGTTGGCGTGCTGTTGCTGGTGTTCGCCGAATACCTGCCGCGCACCTTGGCCGTGCGCTACCCGGACGCGATCCTCGCGTTGGGCAATACGTTGCTCGGCACTCCGCTGAAACTGGTCTACCCCGCCGCGTGGCTGCTCAACGCCTTCAGTCAATTGCTGACTCGCCCGTTCGCGCGCAAAGCGAAAGTGGTGCAAAAAAGCGAAGACGAGGCGCCGACGGATAGCCACGAAGAACACGAACACGCTTCTACTCGACCGCACGCCTTGTCGGGCATTCATGCGCTGGACAACATCACGGTCAACGACATTCTGGTGCCGCGCAGTGACGTCGACGGGATCAACCTCGACGACTCGCTCGAAGACATCATCGAGCAACTGCGCAGCAACCGGCGCACGCGTTTGCCGGTGTTCCACAGCGACATCAACCAGGTCGAAGCGGTGCTCAACACTCGGCAGATCCGCCATTTGCTGGCGGATGCGAGCCTGACCCTGGAAGCCTTGCAGGCAGCCTGTCACGAACCGTATTTCGTCCCGGAAAGCACGCCGCTGCAATTGCAGTTGCTGAACTTTCACAAGCAGCAGCGACGCCTGGGCATGGTGGTCGACGAATACGGCGAAGTGCTTGGCATTGTCACGCTGGAAGACATTCTCGAAGAAATCGTCGGTGAATTCGAAAGCGAGCACAGCCTCGACAACCCGCACATCCATCCACAGGCCGACGGCCGCTTGATGATTGATGGCGCGGCGTCGATTCGTGATCTGAATAAAAGCCTCGGTTGGCACCTGCCCAGCGACGGGCCGAAAACCCTTAACGGCTTGGTCACCGAGGCGCTGGAAACGATTCCGGAAAGCGCGGTGTGCCTGAAGATCGGTCGTTATCGGCTGGAGATTCTCGAGACCGAAGACAACCGCGTGACGCGCGTGTTGATCTGGCATACCAGCTCAGTCCCAGCTTTAATCTAAAGCCGGACTCATTCCCCCTGTTGAAGTGATTTATCTGTGGCGAGGGGATTTATCCCCGTTGCGTTGCGAAGCAGCGCCAAAACCTGCCGCCGCGCGCTCCCTGATACACCGCGCATACCGGCTTGGCGACTGCTTCGCAGCCGAACGGGGATAAATCCCCTCGCCACAACTGCATTGCCAGCTACATGTTGTCATCGCAAGCCCTTTGTCACTTGTTCGATCATTAGCCACCTTCCTATAATCGAATCCGCTTACCCAAGCCCCGCCCT
>NZ_MKGS01000070.1:0-6893 GCF_002836905.1 Pseudomonas sp. 43NM1
ATCATCGCCAGTGCGGTCGGGTAATCGCGCACGCCGCCCGACGCCTTGACGCCGATGTCCGGGCCGACGGTGCGGCGCATCAGCGCGACATCTTCGACGGTGGCCCCGCTGCGGCTGAAACCGGTGGAGGTCTTGACGAACGCGACGTTGAGCTCACGGCAGATTTCACAGGCCTGGACCTTCTGCGCGTCGCTGAGCAGGCAGGTTTCGAGGATGACTTTCAACGGCACATCGCCGCAGGCCTTTTTCACCTGAGCGATGTCGTCCTGCACCTCGGCGAGCAAGCCGTCCTTCAGCCAACCAATGTTCAACACCATATCGATCTCGCCCGCGCCGGCAGCAATCGCGCGCTCGGCTTCGAAGGCTTTGCTCTCGCTCAAACCGGCGCCCAACGGGAAGCCGACCACCGCGCAGACTTTTACGCTGTGCCCCGCCTGATGCTGTGCCAAGCGCTGCGCGGCATACGGCACCTGCGCGGAGTTCACGCACACTGAATAGAAGCCATGCTGCGCAGCTTCGCGGCACAGGGTGGCGATTTGTTCGCGGCTGGCGTCCGGTGCCAGCAACGTGTGATCGATGAACTGCGCCAGTGCCTGAGGGGGAAGATGGGCCATCGCAATAACTCCTGTTTGTATATTCAAATGCCCCTGCGCCACAATCGAGGATCATTTGCGCAAAAACGTTACAAAACTCACAATTAATGTTACTTAAATAACATCAACAATCAACCCCGGAATGCCTGTGGACAGTAAAAAAGCCGAGCGTCTCAAGCTGATTCAACAAGCCCTGCAAGACCAGAGCGCCATTCACCTGCGCGAAATGGCGGCATTGCTCGACGTCTCGGAAATGACCCTGCGCCGCGACCTGAGCAAGTACACCGACCACCTGCGTCTGCTCGGCGGCTACATCACCCGAATCCACGATGGCAACGAGCCCGGCGATTATCGGGTGGCCGAACAGGACACCCGCCACGTCGAAGAAAAACGCCGCATCGGCAAACTCGCTGCGCGGTTTATCCAGCCCGGCGACACCGTGTTTTTCGACTGCGGCACGACCACGCCCTTCGTCGTGGATTTCATCCCCGACGAGCTCGAATTCACCGCGGTCTGCAACTCCCTGAACGTGCTGCTGAAACTCTCGCAAAAACCCAATTGCCACATCGTCATCTGCGGCGGCACGTTCCACCGCAAGAACCAGGTGTTCGAAAACACCAGCGAAAGCGGCATTCTCGACCACGTGCGCCTGACCTGGGCGTTCGTTTCGGCGGCCGGTGTCAGCCAGGACTTCGGCGTGACCTGCTTCAATTTCAATGAAGTGGAAGTCAAGCAGAAGGTCTTGCGCCAGGCGCAGCAACGTTTGTTGCTGGCCGATCACAGCAAGTTCGACACCGTGCGCACTGCGCATTTCGCTGCGCTTGAGGATTTCCACTACGTGGTCAGCGACAAGAAAATCCCCAAGGCTTACCGCGACGCGATTACCGCCAGCGGCGCGCAGTTGATCATCTGATGAAGGCTTGTTGCTCGTTCTTGTTCAGGTAACCGGTGGTGACCTTGAACGCCGCCGTCTGCCCCGCCGCCAATGACCGCACGTTGCCCTTGGCGGACTCGGCCCGATAGCCTTCCGGCTCGCACGTCGCGGGCAATATGAACGCCGCGACTTGCTGATCGGCGTTGTGCAGGATCCAGCGCGCCGCGTGTTCGAATTGCTCCGGGCGATAGCGCGTGTAGAACGCCGCGCCGTCGGGATGGCTCAGCAGAAAATGCGCGTCGCCATGGGCATCGGCGCACACGCCGTCGAAGAAAAACACAATCTCCGGATCATAAAGCTCCGGTTGGTCGAGGCAGCGAAACTGTTGCGGTTCTGCGGCCAATTGCTCCATGTAATGGCTCCAGGCCGGCGTCGGTTTGACGTGCGCCGGCACGCTGCTGCGCAACCGCACGCGGTCGAATCCCAACGGTTCGACAAACCGCGCGCCCTCGACGTAGGCGTAATTCATGTGAGCCATGTACATCAGGTCCATCGGTTTGCCGGCGCGGTTGGTCACGTTCATCGCGATATCGAACAGGCCGGAATCGGCGCGCAAGGTCACGCTCGGACTGGCCAGATAGCGGTCGCCGAAACCTTGTGCGTATTCGTACTCGCCGCCGAGGCGTAGGTACGCCCCGGCGCTGTCTTCACCGACCTCCAGCCAGGCGCGATCCATCGCTGCGCAGGGCATTTCGCCGTGCAGCGGATGGTCGTCCTCGGGCGTCGGGCAGCCGTTGCGCAGCAGGCCACTGTGAAACATGAAACAGCCGTAGGTGCCGATCACTGTCGGGCTCGGTTTCGGCTGGCTGAACAGGTTGCTCATGGTCAGGTCGCAACCGTCGAATACCGCGTCCCAGATCATCTGGCCCTGATACGGCAGCACCAGCAAATGACCACGGCTGTTACGCATTTCCAGCGCCAGCACACCGCTGGGAAACAGGCTGGCGCTGACCGTGAAATCCGCCGATTCGAGCAAGGTTTTTGGCGCCTCGCCAAACAGTGCCGGATAGAGATTGATCCGGGTGCTCATGAGGTCACCGCCGCGCCGACGGGCGCACGCTCGCTGGCCGAGTTGCGCAGGCAGCGCACCGCGTAAGCGACGATCACGATGAAGCACAGCAACGGCACGCTGTAGGCCAATTGCATGTTGCCGCCGCTGTAATCCGACAGCAGGCCCTGGAAGATCGGAATCACGCCGCCGCCGACAATGCTCATCACCAGCAGCGAACCGCCGACGCCGGTGTCTTCACCGAGGCCATCGATGGTCAGCCCGTAAATGGTCGGCCAGCACGGACCGAGGAACACGCTGACGCCGACGGCCGCATACACCGCAGTGATGTTCGGCACCAGAATCGTGTAGGCGAGCAGCACGATGCACAGCACGCCGTAGATCGCCAGGACCTTGGCCGGGTGCAGTTTGCGCATCAGTACGTTGGCGATCAGTTTGCCGACGAAGTACGCAGCAAATGTCGTCAGCAAAAACCACGACGCGCTGCGCTCATTCATCCCGCCCAATTGCATGGCCAGGCGAATGGTGAAGCTCCAGACGCCGACCTGCGCGCCCACGTAAAGGAACTGCGCAAGCACACCAAAAGTGAAGCGTTTATTGGCCCACAGCCGCGACAGACTTTGGCCAAGGCTGGAGGTTTTTTTAGTCGCGGTTTGCACGCCTTTGCACGAAGGAAAACGCGTGATGGCGATCAGGATGAACATCAGCACCAGCACCGCGATCATCCATTTGTAGGGCAGCAATGTGGACTGGATCATTTGCAGTTGCTGCACCGCCGCGTCCGAAGCGCTCATTTGCGTGAGTTGTTCGTGGGTCGCGTCGGTGTCCTTGAACATCACGAAGCTGCCGACGTAGACCCCGGCCATCGCGCCGAACGGGTGGAAGGTCTGCGAAATGTTCAGTCGCCGAGTGCCGGTTTCGCGCGGGCCCATCAGCGTCGAATAGGTGTTGCACGCGGTTTCGAGGAATGCCAGCCCTGACGCGATCACAAACAGCGCCAGCAAGAACATGCCGTATTTGGCCGTCGATGCCGCCGGGAAGAACAACAGGCAGCCGAACATGTAGAGCATCAAACCGATGAGGATGGTGGTCTTGTAGCTGAAACGCCGAACCACCAGCGCTGCCGGAATCGCCACGAAGAAATAGCCGAGGTAAAACGCCGATTGCACGAACGCGGTCTGGAAATCGCTGAGCAGGAAGGCTTTCTTGAAGTGCGCGATCAGCACGTCGTTCATGCTCGCGGCCGCCGCCCACAGCGCAAAAATGCTGCACAGCAGGATGAAGGCGAACCATGGCGTGCGGTTCAGGTAAAAACCGTCGGGCATCTGTTGGAGCGGAGGCTTTGTCATTGTTGTTCTCCGGTGAGTTATCGGGGTGAAGCGGCGCGAATTCAGGCGTCGAACGCGCGCTGGAATTCAGCGAAGGCGTCGGCGTCCGGGTAGGAAGTCTGAGTGCCGAGGCCGGTGACCGAGCACGCGGAATAGGCAACCGCCTGGACCATCGCCGCGCGAATGTCACGCGAGCGGGTCCAGTGCTGGATGAAGCAACCGATAAACGCATCGCCGGCGCCGGTGGTGTCGCGGGCATCCACGCGCAGGCCGGGGACCTGAAACTCGCCCTCAGCGCCGACGTACAACGCGCCTTGCTGGCCGAGGGTGACGATGACGTGACGGATGCCACTGGCGACCAGCGCTTGCGCGGCGTTGAGCGCGGACTCGGGCGAGTTGACGGTCTGGCCGCTGATCAGCGCCAGCTCGGACTCGTTGGGCACCAGGAAGTCCAGCTGCGCGAGGTGTTCACGGCTGAGGCCGGCCAAGGCTGGCGCCGGGTTCAGCAGCACCGGGATGTTGTGTTCGCGGCCGAAAGCGATGGCGTGATAGACGGTCTCGACGTTGATTTCGAGCTGCAACACGATCAGCGCGCACTCGCGCAAAGCAGCGGCGGCGGCGTCGATATCTGCTGGTGAAAGATGCGCGTTGGCACCTTTGACGATGAGGATGCTGTTGTGCGAATCGGCCTGGACGAAGATCGGCGCGACGCCGCTGGACACGCCTGGCACACGCTGCACGTAACGCGTGTCGATGCCAAAGCGCTGGAAATTGGCCAGGGTGTTGTCGGCAAACATGTCATCGCCGACTTTGGTCAGCATCAGCACGTCTGCCCCGAGCTTGGCCGCTGCCACCGCCTGATTCGCGCCTTTGCCGCCGCAACCGAGGGCAAATCCGGGCGCTTCGAGCGTTTCGCCCTGCGCCGGCATGCGGTCGATGTAGGTGATCAGATCCACCATATTGCTGCCGATGACTGCGATCTTGCTCATTGCTATCCCACCTTGTTACGGGCTTGCCAGACTGATGTCTGGCGTTGTTGTTTTGTTATTTAAATAACATTTGTTGTGATAATTCAATCCTTTTTTGAGGCCGCCTGGCACGCAAAGACCAGCGGCTTTGCGCAAACCCCCTGTAGGAGCGAGGCTTGCCCGCGAAAGCGCCAGGTCAGTCGAAATCAATGTTGAATTAACCGACGTCTTCGCGGGCAAGCCTCGCTCCTACAGGAGGATTGCGGCGGATGGAGGTTTATCGCCGCGAATAATCCTGCAACACACACGGCTGTCGAAATAA
This sequence comes from Pseudomonas sp. 43NM1, assembly GCF_002836905.1. Taxonomy (NCBI): domain Bacteria; kingdom Pseudomonadati; phylum Pseudomonadota; class Gammaproteobacteria; order Pseudomonadales; family Pseudomonadaceae; genus Pseudomonas; species Pseudomonas sp. 43NM1. Next base: position 5,155 of record NZ_MKGS01000070.1, read on the forward strand.
TTCCCGACCTCGGCATGCATCTGTTAAAACCCGTGTTTTCCCCTTTCGACTGGACCGCTGCATGTTTTCTTCCCTCATGAGCCGCTTGAGCAAGCGCTGGTTTGCGACTTTGTGCATGGCGCTGCTGATCGTCGGCCTGCCGGTGGGTTGCGGGGTGCTCAAATACAAAGAGCGCGAGTTGCTGTTTCGCATCGAGCCGGGCACGGCGGGCTGGTATCGCGGCTTGCCGAAAGATGTGCAGGAATTCGACATCAAACCTGCCAGTTTCAAGGGCGGCCAGAACTTGCACGCCTGGTGGTGGCCCGCCGCCCGTCGCGACGCGCCGTCGATCCTTTATCTGCACGGCGTGCGCTGGAACCTCACCGGCCAGGCGTTCCGCATCGAGCAGTTACGTGCGATGGGCTATTCGGTGCTGGCCATCGATTACCGGGGCTTCGGCCAGAGCAAGGGCGATCTGCCGTCAGAGGCCAGCGTTTACGAAGACGCCCGAGTGGCGTGGGATCGCTTCAAAGAGATGCAGCCGGATGCGAAAAAGCGCCTAATCTACGGCCATTCGCTGGGCGGCGCGGTAGCGATCGACCTTGCGGCGGACCTCTCCGAGCAGGCGAAAAAGGATCACGTGGCGGTGCCAGTGCGCGGCTTGGTCATCGAATCGACCTTCACCACGTTGGGCGACGCGGTCGCGCAAGTCGCCGACAGCAATCTGCCAGTCAAATCGCTGCCGGTGCGCTGGTTGCTGTCGCAGAAATTCGATTCCATCGACAAGATCGCCGACATCGACATGCCGCTGCTGGTGGTTCACGGCTTGGCGGATGCGTTCATGCCGTCGCGCTTCAGCGAGCAACTGTTCAACGCCGCCAACGAGCCCAAACGCCTGCTGCTGGTGCCCGGCGGCACGCACAACAACAGCATGAGCCTGGGTGGCAGCCAGTATCGTCAAGCCATCGAAAACCTGATGAAAGCCAAACCGGCGCAGGTCGCTGCGGTGCATCGCAGCTCGCCTGAAACCTGAGCACTAGCGATACCCGCGCGCCTGCAAATCAAACAGCTGCGCATAACGCCCGCCCGCCGCGACCAGACTGTCGTGGTCGCCGCGCTCCAGAATCGCGCCTTGATCAAGCACGATGATGTGATCGGCGTTGCGCACGCTGGAGAAACGGTGGGAAATCAACAACGTCATGCGGCCCTGAGTGTGCTGGCTGAAATGTTCGAACACCGCCGCTTCCGCCGCCGGGTCGAGGGCGGAGGTCGGTTCATCGAGGATCAGGATGTCGGCGTCGCGGCGCATGTAGGCGCGGGACAAGGCAATCTTCTGCCATTGCCCGCCCGACAACTCCTGACCACCGGCGAACCAGCGCCCCAGTTGCGTCGCATAACCGCGATCAAGGCCTTCGATAAACGGCGCGGCCATGCCTTCGGCGGCGGCTTGTTTCCAGCGCTGCTCATCGTCGAATGCCAAGGTGTCGCCGACCCCGATGTTCTCGCCGACGGTGAACTGATACCGAATGTAGTCCTGGAAAATCACGCCGATACGCCGCCGCAGCGCGTCTTCTTCCCAAGTCTGCAGATCGCTGCCGTCGAGCAGAATGCGGCCCTGATCCGGGCGATAAAGACGCGTGAGCAGTTTGATCAGTGTGGTTTTGCCCGAACCGTTTTCCCCGACCAGCGCCATGCTGCGGCCCGGCACCAGATGCAAGTCGATGCCTTCGAGCGCCGCCCGACTCGCCCCCGGATAACGA
>NZ_MKGS01000071.1:0-6842 GCF_002836905.1 Pseudomonas sp. 43NM1
GCCGCAAGTCTCGCTCACCGGCACCGTCGGCAGTTGGGATGATTATCGTGGCGTATTCGACGCGTCCGGTCCGTTGAACGACAGCGGCACTTTGCGCGGGCGAATGGTCGGTTCCTATCAGGACGCCAACAGCTTTCGCGACAAGGAAGAAAGCGATCACGGCTTGTTCTACGGCATCGTCGAAGCTGATTTGAGCGACAGCACCACCGCCAGCCTCGGCTTCTCGCGTCAGGAAGATCAGACCAATTTGTTCTGGGGCGGCTTGCCGATCGGCACCGACGGCCATCACCTCAACCTGCCGCGCTCGACCTATCCCGGCACCGATTGGGAAAACAAGAAACTGCGCGTCGACACGGTGTTCGGCGATATCGAGCATCAGTTCGACAACGGCTGGAAACTTCACGCCGCCGGTTCCACTTCGACCCTCGACGGGATGTTCTCCGGCAGCTACCTGTCACGCTATAACGGCCCGATGGAAAACACCGTTTACCAGTCGCGACAGGACGAAAAACAAACCGCGCTGGACACTTACGCCAGCGGCCCGGTCGACGCCTTCGGCCGAACCCATGAAGTGGTGGTCGGCGTCAGCAAGCGCATCTACGACAACACCAGCAAAGAGTACAGCCCGTACGACACCGGCTGGGCACTCGGCGCGCCGAAACCGAACTTCGTGCGCGACGGCAAAATGCACAACATCACCACCCAGGACGCGGTTTACCTGACCACACGCCTGAGCCTGGCCGATCCGCTGACGCTGATTCTCGGCGGACGTCTGGACTGGTATGACTACGATGATCGTGCGGGCGATGGCGACTACAAAGTCACCCGCAACCTGACGCGCTACGCCGGTCTGATCTACAAACTCGACGATCACTATTCCGTGTACGCCAGCTACACCGACATTTTCACGCCACAAACCTCGAAGGATCTGTCCGGCCAATTGCTTGAGCCAATCGTTGGTGAAAACTACGAAATCGGCATCAAAGGCGAGTACTTCGATGGCGCGTTGAATGCCAGCCTCGCAGTGTTCCAGATCGATCAGAAAAACCGCGAAACCCAGGCTGCCACGCAATTCGGTTGCCCGGTTTTGACCTGCTACGAAGCCTCGGGTCTGGTCCGCAGCCAAGGCGTGGACCTCGAGTTGCAAGGCGCGTTGACCGAGAACTGGCAAGTCGGCGCCGGCTACACCTACACCCGCGCCCACTACCTGAAAGACGGCGACCCGGCCAACGAAAACCAGCGTTTCGACACCGACACCCCCGAGCATCTGTTCAAGGTATCGACGGTTTATCGCTTGCAAGGTCCACTGGAGAAAATGCGCGTCGGTGGCAATGTTTACTGGCAGAGCCGAATGTACAACGACGTCGACGTCACTGGCGGCAGCTATCGACTGGAACAAGGCAGCTACGCCGTGGCGGATTTAATGGCGGGCTATCAGGTCAACAAGCATCTGGATCTGCAACTCAACGCCAACAACATCTTCGACCGCACCTACTATTCGGCGATCGGCACCAGCACGGTCTGGGGCTCCACCGATACTTACGGCAGCCCGCGCAGCTATGCGCTGACGGCGAAATACAGCTTCTGACAATGACTGCCGCCGCTGCTACAGAATGCCCGTAGCAGCGGCTCGGCAAACCGCGACTTGTCGGTGAATAACCGACAGGTGTGTCAGAAGATTTCCGCTGCTACGCTGTCCTCACCACTGAGGATCGACGATGCCACATTCCGACTTGCTCCCTTCTCTGCTGTTCAAGCTCAACGAAAACCAGCTCGCGCTCGAAACCGCGATTATCGAACTCTCCAACTGGGTCGAAGCACGCGGCTCGGCAGACGTTGCCGATAATGTCCGCACCGCGTTGGACACCATCGACAAGAACGAAGAGTTCATCAAATTGAGCCTGGCGGTGCTGATGTCGCCGGAGTGAAATAACCCTGCGGCAAATTGATTAATCCTCGCGCGCAGAATTTTTCATATCTGCGCCGCTTTTGCGTTTCTGTGCGACAGATCGCGTTTTTGGGGCTGCCCTCGCGCTCGCTCATGGTGTTAGTTTGGAAATGTTTTGTTTCATCATCAGACACTTCCATCTAATGACTCGCTAAGGAATGCCCCCCAGCAATGGATTTTTCTCTCAAGCAACTCGCCGCAACCACACTCATTCTCGCCAGCCTGTCGGCGTTCACCACATCGGCCCAGGCCAACATCACGGCGCAACAAAGCGAAGCGATCCTCAAGACCTTCAGCGACACTTCGGTCAAGGATTTCCGCCAGTTCCTCGGTGGTCTGGCCAAAAGCGATCTGGCTAAAACCGACAATCTCGGCGCCGCCATTACTGCGTTCCTCGACAACAAAACCCTGTCCGCCGAACAGTTGAACGAGATCCATCGCCTGCTGGGCATTTACGCCCGCGTGAAGTACGGCGCTGCCGCCAAGGAAACGCTGCGCGAACTGGTGGAAATCCCGACGTTCCAGGTGGACGGCGTGGCGCAGCACGACAACCCGGAATTCATCAAGATCGCCGCAAAAATCAAGGCGCTTGCCGAGTCCTTCAACCTGAAATTCCGCAACATCGATAACCGCGTCTACGAGATCTCGCTCGACGGCGCTGGCGAAGAAGTCGTCGGCATTCACGCGCACGCCGATGTCGTGCCAGTGACGCCGGAGAACTGGGTGCTCAAGGACGGTACCAAACTCGACCCGTTCAAAGTCACACTGATCGGCGATCGCATGTACGGCCGCGGCACCGAGGATGACAAGAATGGCATCGTCGTTACGCTGTATGCGATGAAAGTCATCAAGGAAGAGAAGCTGCCACTGGCGCGCAATTTCAAACTGCTGGTCGACACCACCGAAGAAACCACCGGTGACGCGATTCCTTACTACTTCGAACGCAACCCGACACCGAACTACAACCTGGCGCTCGACGGCGGCTATCCAGTGGTGATTGCCGAGAAAGGCTACGGCACGGTGATGGGCAACTTCCCGGTGCGCAAGGGCCAGGGCACCGGCGCTGAAATCATCTCGATGACTGGCGGCATGGCCACCAACCAGATTCCGTCGAAGTCGGTCGCGACCCTGCTCAGCGACAAGCCTGCGGAACTGGCCGCGAGCCTGCAACAGGCTGGCAACGATTACGCGAAGCGCAATGGCGGCGACTTTGAAGTGGCGGCGGTGGTCGATGGCAAGGACGTCAAGCTGACCGTCACCGGTGTGTCCGCGCACTCCTCCGAGCCGGAATCCGGGGTCAACCCGGTCGCGCGCATGCTCGACTTCATTAATAGCCTCGACGGTAAAATCGCCTTCAAGCACAACCACATCACCGACGCGGCGCGTTATGCCGCTGACAACTGGGGCCTGGATTACCTCGGTGGCAAGTTGGGCGTAGGTTTTGCCGATGACTTCATGGGCCCGCTGACCACCTCGCTGACGTATGTTGCGTTGGACGACAAGACCTTCAAGTTGGCGGTCAATCTGCGCGTGCCGAAGGGCAAAACCCCGGACGCACTGAAGAAGGAAATCGCCGACAAGATCAGCGCCTGGAGCAGCACGTCCAAAGTTGCGGCGAACTTCGATTACTCGATCGCCGCGCCGATGTACCGCAACCCTGAGGGTGAATGGGTCAAGGCGTTGCTGGCCGTGGCCACCGAAAACCTCGGCATGGAACACAAGTTCGGCACGTCGGCCGGCGCGACTTCGGTGCATGAATTGCCCAACGGCGTGCAGTTCGGCCTCGCGCGACCTGAAGTCAAATACACCGGCCACACTGACAACGAGTTCAAGACGGTTGACCAGTTCATGCTCGACTTGCAGATCGTGACCGAAATGCTCGGCCGCATCGGCCAGTTGCCAAAACTCTGACACACCCTTCGAACCCGCCGTCCTGGCGGGTTCGACTCTTCCCGGACTCTGCCCGCAACCCTTCCCGCAGCTCGTCGACATATCCCGATACATGCCGCTCGTCCGCTGCTCAGCACCTTTTCAAACGTCGTTCTTCAAATATTGTGTCAATCACTCGCACGGAAGACTTGAACGATGAAAAACACATTGGCAGTTCTCACCCTCGCCGGCCTGCTTTCCACGGGCTCGCTGTATGCGCTCGCCGCGGACAAGACCACAGAAGGTTCGGCCCTTCCGCCCGGCACAGCGCAGCCTCAAGGTAACGAAACCAACAGCGTCGGCACAGGCACGGACGGCGGCAAGTCGGCGACCGGGATTGATGGCACCAAAGGCTCGATGTCCAACGGCGCCGATGCTGGCACCACCGATAACGGCCCGACGCCAAGCGGCGGCGCCAAGGGTGGCGGCGAAGGCAAAGGAGGCAGCGGCTCCGGCAGCTGATCTATCCGGACAGATTGCAAAGGCATGATCAAGCCCGCTGCATGCGGGCTTTTTCATGGCCGGAGAGAAGTCCGACAGGGTGCTCGGGCTGCTTTTTTCCTTGAAGTTTTGCCGCGCGAAACGCCACTCGTCGCTTATGAATACCAGCCTCGTCTGGCGTGGATGCGCATGGCGCAGGAGTTGCAATGGCCGCTCTTGTCAGCCCGCCACGACATAATTCTGACGCGGCTACACTCATATCAGTTTGATCAGTCCCTGGAGATGTAACCGTGTCAACTCTCAATGAAATCGCAGCGAACCACGCGAGAATGGCTAAGGAAATGGCAGAGAAGTCGACCGATCTAACCGAGCGACATCTCCAGATTGTTGGCGGCTTCGAAGTCCCTGCCGCTGATGAGCAACCGCACATGCCTTTGCACTTTATCGCTGTTGTGCAGGATGCTCACCTGGTGCAGACCACTGGGTATTTGAGCTGACTGTGGCCGATGGCTGCCGATCAAGCGGCCGTTGTATTTTGCGGTTGCGCAAGTATGCTGCGGCCGCCGCCAGCTCTGAGGAAGTGCCGCAGCTTCAACGCCGGGCGCTCGACGAAGTAATACGAAACACCGCTGAACGCGAATGACAGCAACAACACCGAGTTGATGATCGTCGCGTCGTAAGCCACGGGCCAGAAGGCGCGCAGCACATACATGACCACGAAGTGATTGAGGAACACGCCGTAGCTGATGTTGCCCAGCAACTCATCGATGCGGTGGTATTTCAGTTTACTCAGCAGGAAAACGACCGGAATGCCCAGGGCGATGCCGAGGGTCACTTCGGCGTTGAACGGTCGCCGGTCGATCCAGCCCGTCACTATCGCCAGAAACAACAGCGTCGCCGCAATGGCTGTGGTTGCGACGATAACCCTTCCCCGCGCGCGCATCCTGTACAGGTAGCTACCGCACAGAAAAATGAACAGCACGCCGGGTAACAATCGGTAGCCGTAGACGTCGGTGTTTATGTAGCCAAGCGTTGCGCTCAGGAACACCGCGATCGAGGCCGCGAACGCGACGCCGCGAAGCCGATAGACCAGCAGAAACGGGATCAGCAGGTAGAAACACATCTCCAGCCCCAACGACCAGCCCGCTGGCAGAATTTCCGGCACGGTGATGCCGAACATGTAGAAGCCCAATGGCACGATGGGCAGGCTGGTCGCGATGTTTTCGACGGTCAGTGCGGCGGCTTGCGGGGTGCCGGGCAGGAGGAAATAAATCACCGCGCAGGAGCTGACAAAGTACAGCAGGAATTGTGGGTAGAGCCGCAGGACCCGATCCAGGTAAAACAAGGGGAATTGCGTCGGCGCGTTGTAATTACGCTCGATCAGCGAAGTCATCACAAACCCGCTGATGATCAGAAAGGACACCACCGCGACCACGCCGGGATTAAGTCCCCAAACCGTCACGCCCATGTGCGAAATCGCTACCAGCACCGCCAGCAAAAGCCGAAAAGCCCCCACGCGCATCATCCTTAATCAGCGTTTATTATTTTGCGCGTCAAGTTACGTGGCTTTTGGCGCGGGGTGAAGCGTTTTTCCGTGTCGGTGATGACGCCAGAATTGAGGGCAAGGCTGAGAGGTAGGCCCACGGGTAGATGCCGCGTTCGTGGCCGTCGCTGAAGATCAGTTGCAGGCCGTAGCCCTGGCTATTCAGCTCGACCAGACGAATCCGCGAATCAACCTTCACTGTCAGCCCTTGCAACCGAAATGCCCGGCATTGCGAGCACGGGCATTGGCGGCGCAGTTCGGCGTGATCGAGCAACTGTTCGCGGCCATCCGGCCAGTTCAGCCGTAGTTGCTGTCTGCTCTGGGAATTGCCCACCGCCAGCGGGTTCATTGCAACTGGCTCAAGGCAATGCGCACCGCTTTGCGCACCTCCGGGTCGCCGTCGTCCTGCGCGGCTTGCAGGGCGGCGATGGCGCCTCGGTTCTGCAACTCGCCGAGCGCCAACGCCGCTTCCTTGCGCAGGTTGCTGATGCGATGGCCGAGGGTTTCGATCAGCGCATCAAGGGCCGCGGCAAACCGCAAACGCCCGAGGCTGCGCGTGGCCCGCAACCTCACTTGCCAATAATCGTCGCTCAAGGCTTCGACCAGCGCCGGCCCTGCATCGACATGGCCGACTTTGCCCAGCGTGGTCGCGGCCTCTTCACGTACTTGCCATGCGTGGTCCTTCAAGGCCTGGCGCAGCGCTGGCAACACCTGAATATCGGAGGCCAAACCCAGCGCACCGGTGGCCGCGCGGCGCACTTCGGTGTCCGGGTCCGCGCTGGCCAATCGCGCCAACGCAGGCAATGCATCCAGTTGCTTGAGCCAGCCCAGCACACCCACTGCTTCACGGCGCACACTGGCGTCTTCGTCCGCCAACGCCACCAACGCCGCGTCAGCCGCCTGCGGGAAACGCAACTCGCGCAACGCCCGGAACGCCGCCACCCGCACGCTGATATCGGCATGCGCGGTCCACGGCAGAAT
>NZ_MKGS01000072.1:0-6761 GCF_002836905.1 Pseudomonas sp. 43NM1
GTCCGGACGTGGTCGCCAGTCGCTGGCAAGTCGCGGCGCAGGCGCGGGGCATCGATGTCGCGCACGCCGGGTTTTATCCCAACGTCGATCTGGTCGGCAGCCTCGGCTACATGGCCACGGGCGGCGGCGCGCTGGAGTTCCTCACCGGCAAGAAACTCAACTACAGCGTCGGCCCGGCGATCTCGCTGCCGATTTTCGACGGCGGGCGGTTGCGCGCGGAACTCGGTGAAGCTTCGGCCGGGTACGACATTGCTGTCGCCAAGTACAACCAGACGCTGGTGAATGCGCTGAAGAACATTTCCGATCAGTTGATCCGCCGCGAGTCGATGGACAAGCAACAAATCTTTGCCGCCGAGTCGGTGGCCACGGCGCAGAAGACGTACGACATCGCGATGATTGCGTATCAGCGTGGGCTCACCGATTACCTGAATGTGCTGAATGCGCAGACGTTGTTGTTCAAACAGCAGCAGGTGCAGCAACAGGTGCAAGCGGCGCGGTTGAGTGCGCACGCGGAGTTGGTGACGGCGTTGGGCGGCGGGCTCGGTGCCGGCAGCGACGCGCCGACAGACCGCCAGACCGCCGCGCCGAAAACCCCGGCGACTATCTCCAGTGCGGTGCAGAGAATCTTGAATTGAACACTAGCCCTGTGGCGAGGGGGCTTGCCCCCGTTGGGTTGCGAAGCGAGCCCAAAACCGGCCAGCGTTTTTTTTCAGACACACCGCGTTCACGGGTTTTACGACGGCTTCGCCGCCGAACGGGGGCAAGCCCCCTCGCCACAGGTGCCCGTGATTCCACGGGATTTCGTCCGACTCAGGTTTCTTCTCAATGAACAGGACTATGCCCGCACCGCTGCGCTGGCTGCATTCCCTGGAATGGCGCCGGGGCTTTTACGACTGGGCGCGCAGCGATGGCGTGACCTGGGTTTATATTTTCAAAGTGCTGATCGCCGCGTTCCTGACGTTGTGGCTGGCAATGCGCCTGGAATTGCCGCAGCCGCGCACGGCGATGATCACCGTGTTTATCGTCATGCAACCGCAAAGCGGCCATGTCCTGGCCAAGAGTTTTTATCGCTTCCTCGGCACGCTCGCCGGGTCGGCGGTGATGGTGTTGCTGATCGCGCTGTTCGCGCAAAACACTGAACTGTTCCTTGGCTCACTGGCGATCTGGGTGGGCCTGTGCACCGCTGGCGCCGCGCGTTATCGCAACTTTCGCGCCTACGGTTTTGTGCTCGCCGGTTACACCGCCGCGATGGTCGGCCTGCCGGCATTGGCGCACCCCGACGGCGCGTTCATGGCGGCAGTCTGGCGCGTGCTGGAAATCTCCCTGGGGATCATTTGCTCTACCCTGATCAGCGCCGCCATCCTCCCGCAAACCTCCGGCGCGGCGATGCGCAACGCTTTGTATCAGCGCTTCGGCGTGTTCGCGTTGTTCGTCACCGATGGCTTGCGCGGTCGCAGTCAACGCGAGGCGTTTGAAGCGAGCAACGTGCGCTTCATCGCCGAAGCCGTCGGCCTCGAAGGGCTGCGCAGCGTCACCGTGTTCGAAGACCCGCACATGCGTCGGCGCAACGGTCGGCTCAGCCGCTTGAACAGCGAATTCATGAGCATCACCACGCGCTTCAACGCCTTGCACCAGTTGCTCGAACGCTTGCGCAGCAGCGCCGCCGACCACGTGGTCGCGGCGATCAAACCGGGTTTGCAGGACCTCGCCGAACTGCTCGACGGCTTCAGCGGCCGCGCCTTGACCGACGCCGATGCCACGCGGTTGGTGACGACGCTGAGTGCTTACAAGGAAGGCTTGCCGACGCGCGTGCGCCACTTGCGGGCGACGTTCCAGGAGAGCGAGCCAAGTGACGCCGAACAACTGGATTTCCACACCGCCTACGAACTGCTCTATCGCTTCGTCGACGACTTGCACAGTTATGCCCAGACCCACGCCTCGCTGGCCGATCACTCGCATGCCCGCGAACAATGGGATGAACCGTTTACCCCGCAAACCAACTGGCTGGCGTCGGCCGCTTCGGGGCTTCGTGCGTCGTTCATCCTGATCGTGCTCGGCAGTTATTGGGTGGCGACGGCGTGGCCGAGCGGGGCGACGATGACCTTGATTGCCGCCGCCACCGTAGGGCTTTCAGCGGCGACGCCGAACCCCAAACGCATGGCGTTTCAAATGGCCTGCGGCACGTTGCTCGGGGCGTTGATCGGCTTCGTCGAGATGTTTTTCATCTTCCCCTGGATCGACGGTTTTCCGTTGCTGTGCGTGATGCTGGCGCCGGTGATCGTGCTCGGTTCATTCCTCACTTCGCGCCCGCAATACGCCGGGGTGGGCCTGGGGCTGCTGATCTTCTTCAGCACCGGTTCGGTGCCCGACAACCTCACGGTCTACAACCCCTACACCTTCATCAACGACTACATCGCCATGGTCCTCGGCATGCTGGTGTGCGCCGCCGCCGGCGCGATCATTCTGCCGCCGAACAGCCGCTGGTTGTGGCGGCGGCTGGAGCAGGATCTGCGCGAGCAAGTGGTCTACGCGATCAGCGTCAAACTCAAGGGCCTGGGCTCAAGTTTCGAAAGCCGCACGCGTGACTTGCTGCACCAGGCTTACGGCTTAGCGGTCGGCCAGCCGCACGTGCAGCGCGACTTGCTGCGCTGGATGTTTGTGGTGCTGGAAGTCGGCCACGCGATCATCGAGTTGCGCAAGGAACAGGCGATTCTGCCGGTGCACCCGGCGTATGCCGAATCGCAGCCGTGGCGCCAGGCGATCCGCGTGATGGGGCGCTCGCTGGTGCGGCTATTCCTGCAACCGAGCCAGAGCAATCTGGAGCGCGGCTTGATCGCCGTCGATCATGCGATCAGCCGCGTGCAAGCCACCGATGAGCCATTCGCGCCGCACTTCGATACCTCGGCGCTGCGCCGGGTGAAGAGTTATCTGCACTTCATTCGTACCTCGCTGCTGGACCCGCAATCGCCGCTCACGGCTTACCTGAAAACCCCCGCCAAAGGACTCGAACATGCCGCGTGAAATCGCTTTCCACGGCATTTACATGCCGACCATGACGCTGATGTTTTTCATCGCTGCGGCGCTGGCCTGGGCGCTCGACCGGTTTCTGTCCGGGTTCGATCTGTACCGCTTTTTCTGGCACCCGGCGCTGCTGCGCCTGAGCCTGTTTACCTGTCTGTTCGGCGCGCTGGCGCTGACTGTTTACCGTTGACTCTCTCTCACTGAAGAAGGCTCTGATGAAAAAGCTTTTCAGCGTGCTCGCGACTTTGCTGGTGCTGGCCCTTGCGATCTGGATTGGCCGAACCTTGTGGGTGCATTACATGGACACGCCGTGGACCCGCGATGGCCGGGTGCGCGCCGACATCATCAATGTCGCCGCCGACGTCACCGGCGAAGTGGTGGACGTGCCGGTGCGCGATAACCAACTGGTGAAAAAGGGCGATTTGCTGATGCAGATCGACCCCGAGCACTACCGCATCGCGGTCAAACAGGCGCAGTCGCTGGTGGCGTCACGCAAGGCCACCTGGGAGATGCGCAAGGTCAACGCGCATCGCCGCGCCGACATGGACGCGCTGGTTATTTCCAAAGAAAACCGCGACGACGCGAGCAATATTGCTGACTCGGCGCTGGCCGATTACCAACACGCGCAGGCGCAACTGGAAGCGGCGCAACTGAACCTCAAACGCACCGAAGTGCGGGCGGCGGTCGACGGCTACGTCACCAACCTCAACGTCCATCGCGGTGACTACGCGCGCATCGGCGAGGCGAAAATGGCCGTGGTCGACATGAACTCGTTCTGGGTCTACGGCTTCTTCGAAGAAACCAAACTGCCCCACGTGCGCGTGGGTGATAAGGCCGACATGCAACTGATGAGCGGCGAAGTGTTGAAGGGCCACGTCGAGAGTATTTCGCGCGGGATCTACGACCGCGACAACCCGGAAAGTCGCGAGTTGATCGCGGACGTCAACCCGACGTTCAACTGGGTGCGTTTGGCGCAGCGGGTGCCGGTGCGGATTCACATCGATGAAGTGCCGGAAGGCGTGCTGCTGGCGGCCGGCATTACCTGCACGGTGGTGGTGAAACAAGAGAACGGCGCTTAACGCTTGTGGCGAGGGGGCTTGCCCCCGTTGGGCTGCGCAGCAGCCCCTTATCTCGCAACCCGGTTCTCCCGGACGCACCTTGCAGGCAGGTTTTGCGACGGCTTCGCCGCCGAACGGGGGCAAGCCCCCTCGCCACAAAAGCGCTGTGTCAGAGCTGACAAAATGTCTCATGCAAATGCCGCCAGACGATCTGCCCGCCAGGCTGTTTTTCAAACACCACCGTCGACCTCCGATCCGAGTGCAGCCCCGTATCATCGGTTTGCTGCTCGCGATAGCTGACCGTCGCGCCGCCCGCGTGCAAGGCAATCCCGTTCAGCTCGCTGAGCTCAATCCTGAACCCGCGTTTCTGCCCGCCCGCCATGCGAAACAGTGCCGACAGTTCGGCGAAATCGAGCACCCGACCCAACGGTGAAATCATCGAAAACTGCGGCGAGAACCGCTCAAGTAATTTCTCCAGCGCCGCTGCGTCTTCCTCCACGGCGAACCATTGTTCAATCGCCACATGGGCCTGGATCACTTCGTCAAAATAATCGGTGTAGTCAGTCATGCGGATTTTTCCTGAAGGGGAGGAGAGGTTAGCAGGGCCAGCACGTTCGTTGAGTCGAAGCGCAGGACCGCGGCCATTGGCACCAGCGTCAGCAGTGCGGCGGCGATGAAGCAATCGTTGAAGCCTTGAGTGCCCAGCGCGCCGAGCAATGAGCTCAACAGTGCTGCGCCGAGACAGAAACCCAATTGGCGATTGATGTTCCACAGCGCACTGGCGTGGCCCATTTTTTCCGGTGTTATGCCGACAAATGCCAAGGTCTGCGCGGTGATGCTGCACAGGCTGCCGCCCAGGCCCATCACGGCGTAGGCAATGATCAGCAGCGCGCTGGCGGATTGTTCGATGCGCATCAGCAGCACAATGCCAAGGCATTGCAACAGCATGCCGCTGATCAGCAGCGGCTTGGGACCGATGCGATTGAAACTGCGTTTGCCGAGCATGATCGCCACCCCCGAACCGGCCGCCCACGGCAACATCAGCGCGCCGATTTGTGCCGCGCCGAAACCGAGTTCGTGCAGGTACAACACGGCAATCAGGTTGGTGCCGGTGAAGATACCGGGGACGCAAAGGTAGATCAGCATCGCCAGGCGCAGTGATGGATTTTTGATCAGTTGCAGGTCAAGGATTGCCGTGGGTTTGCGCCAGCCGTCGCGCAGGTACAACGCCGCAACAGCGGCGCTGAGGATCAGCCCGAGCAGGCCGAAAATGCGCGTGGCGGGCTCGCTCAACAGGCTCACGGCAATCAACAACAGGCTCAGGGCGGTCATCGCCAGCAGCAGGCCCAAGGCGTCCAGTACCGGGCGTTCGGTCGAAGCTTTTTCCGCTTTCAACCAAAGCATGCCGAGCCCGAAGGCGAGCAACGCCACCGGCAAGTTCAAGTAGAAAATCCAGCGCCAGGACAACGCCTCAACAATCAACCCGCCGGCCGCCGGCGACAGGGCCGGCACCATCAGCGCCACCAGCAACACCACGCCGGTGAAATGCGCACGCTGCGCCGGTGGAAACTGTCGATAGGCCAAGGCCTGGCCGACCGGTAATAACAACCCGCCACCGAGCCCTTGCAGCAGCCGCCAGCCGATCAGGCTTTCAATCGATCCGGCTTGAGCCACCAGCGCCGATGCGATGCCGAACAGCAGCAAGGACGCGAGGATCAGCCGCCGCTCACCGATCCGCGCGCCCAGCCACACGCTCAGCGGAATGATCAGCGTCAGCCCGAGCATGTAGGCGTTGGTGATCCACGCCAGTTCGGTGACTGAAGCGTGCAACTCGCGGGCAATGTCCGGGTAGGCAATGCTCGCGACAAACATGTTCAGCAGGTCGAGGGCGAAGCCCAGCAAATACACCAGCGCGACTTTCGAGCGGTAGGTCATGGCGACATCCCTGTAATAAGACGTGCAGGCTAGGGCGCTGGCGCGGTTAGGAAAACGCTGGTTTGCCTGCTAGTTTGTCAAAATTATTTTGACAAGGAGCGCTGCGCCCATGGTTAGCCTGGACCGTTTCGACACTTTCAAAGCCGTGGTCGAGGCCGGATCGTTGACCGCTGCGGCTGATTTGCTCGGGCAGACCCGCGCGGTAGTCAGCTTCAACCTCAAGCGCCTGGAGGAGGAGTTGGGCGTGACTTTGCTTACGCGCAACACCCGGCAATTGGCCCTGACCGATGCCGGCGAGCGTTTTTATCAGCGTTGTTTGCGCACCCTCGATGAAGCGCGGCTGGCGATTGAAGAAGCGCGTTCGGAGCACTCGCAGCTCAAGGGGTCGTTGCGAATTACCACGACGGTCGAGTTCGCCCTGGCGCAAGTGGTGCCGGCGCTGGCGGTGTTTCGTCAGCAGCATCCGCAGTTGCACATTCACTTGTCGACCTCATCGACGCACGCCGATTTGATCTCCGAGCGCTTCGATGTGGCGATACGGCTGGGGCGCATGCTCGACTCCAATTTGCGCGCGGTGCAGTTATCCACATTCGAGATTTTTGCCGTGGCGGCGCCGGAATTGGTCGGGCGATTTGCCGCCGTCGATACGCTGGCGGCACTGGAGTCGTTGCCGACGTTGGGGCATGGGCGGGTGCCGGAGTTGGCGGTGACTAACCCGCGCGGCACCGAGCATTTGTATCAGCCAAA
>NZ_MKGS01000073.1:0-6711 GCF_002836905.1 Pseudomonas sp. 43NM1
CCCCCACTACCAGGCAGATTCCTAGGCATTACTCACCCGTCCGCCGCTCTCAAGAGAAGCAAGCTTCTCTCTACCGCTCGACTTGCATGTGTTAGGCCTGCCGCCAGCGTTCAATCTGAGCCATGATCAAACTCTTCAGTTCAAACATCTTTGGGTTTTTAAGAAACCCTAAACTTGGCTCAGCAATCGTTGGTTACATCTTTGATTTCTCGCGAAGTAACTTGTGATGCTGATAATCTTGTTGACTATCAGTCTGACTCCACAAGCACCCACACGAATTGCTTGATTCAGTTGTTAAAGAGCGGTTGGTTAAGATCTTTCGTCTCAACCGAGGCGCGCATTCTACAGCAGCGCCAGTTGCTGTCAAGTGGTTATTTTCAGAAGTTTTCGAAGATTTCTTCAACAACTTCAACCACTTGCGCTTTCGATCTCTCGTTAGCGGGAGGCGAATTCTACAGCGTTACTCGCTGCTGTCAACTCCTCTTTTTCAACCCTCTTTCGCGCTTCGATGAACTGAAGCAACTCACTGCCGAAACCTGCGTAACTCATTGTTTACCAAGGAGTTTTCCGTTTCGACTGCGCCGGAAGTGGGGCGAATTATAGACTTCCAGAATCTGCCGTCAACACCTATTTTCACAAAACTGTCATATAGGTCAGAAAAGCCCCAAAAGCACGAAGGCCGGCCCCCCATCAATTGAGGAGCCGGCCTTCTGCCCTTCTACTTACAAGCTAGGGAACGCGAATTGCGATGCCTCATGGCTCGCTCGTTGCGGCCAGCGTTGAGTAATCGCCTTGCGGCGGGTGTAGAAACGCACGCCATCCGGACCATACGCGTGCAGATCGCCAAACAGCGAACGCTTCCAACCGCCAAAGCTGTGATAGGCCACTGGCACTGGCAACGGCACGTTAACGCCAACCATCCCGACTTCAATCTCATCGCAGAACAACCGCGCCGCTTCGCCGTCACGGGTAAAGATGCAGGTGCCGTTGCCGTATTCGTGATCGTTAATCAGCTGCATCGCCTCTTCCAGGCTGTTGACCCGGACGACGCACAACACCGGCCCGAAGATCTCTTCTTTATAGATGCGCATTTCTGGCGTGACGTTATCAAACAGGCAGCCACCCAGGAAGAAGCCTTCCTCATGCCCTGCCACGCTCAAACCACGGCCATCCACCACCAAGGTTGCGCCAGATGAAACGCCGTCTTCTATATAGCCACTGACCTTGTCGCGCGCCTGACCGGAAACCAGCGGCCCCATGTCCAACCCGCAAGAAGTGCCTGCACCAATCTTCAGCGCCTTGATCTGCGGCACCAACTTGGCCACCAGCGCATCGGCCACTTGGTCACCGACACACACGGCCACCGAAATCGCCATGCAACGTTCGCCGCAAGAACCATACGCCGCGCCCATCAGTGCGCTGACCGCGTTATCCAGATCCGCATCCGGCATCAGCACCGCGTGGTTCTTCGCGCCACCCAGTGCCTGGACGCGCTTACCGCGCTTGGTGCCCTCTGCGTAGATGTACTCGGCAATCGGCGTCGAGCCCACGAAGCTCAATGCTTTGACTTCCGGCGCTTCGATCAGCGCATCCACCGCAGCCTTGTCGCCGTGCACCACACTCAGCACGCCCTTAGGCAGACCGGCTTCGATCAGCAATTGCGCGATCAGCAGGGTCGAGCTTGGATCACGCTCGGACGGCTTGAGGATGAAGCAGTTGCCGCAGACGATCGCCAACGGGTACATCCACAACGGCACCATCGCCGGGAAGTTGAACGGGGTGATCCCCGCAACCACGCCCAACGGCTGGAAGTCCGACCATGCATCAATGTTCGGGCCGACGTTACGGCTGTATTCACCCTTGAGAATTTCCGGAGCCGCGCAAGCGAACTCGACGTTCTCGATGCCACGCTTCAATTCACCGGCGGCATCCTCCAGGGTCTTGCCGTGTTCTTCGCTGATCAACTGGGCGATGCGCGCTTCGTTCTGCTCCAGCAATTGCTTGAAGCGGAACATCACCTGGGCACGCTTGGCCGGCGGCGTGTTGCGCCACGCCGGAAACGCAGCCTTGGCGGAATCAATGGCTTTCTGAATAGTTTCGCGGCTGGCCAATGGCAGCTTGTGGATGGCTTTGCCGGTCGACGGGTTGAACACGTCGGCGGTGCGACCTTCCTCGGTCACCAGTTCACCATTGATCAAATGCGGGATAAGGCTCATGCGGGGCTCCAGAAAATTGTTCACGGGCGCTCATCAAATAGCGCCCTTCTTTATATAGAGAGAGACGAGAAATCAGTCGATCTTGTTCAGCACTTCGCCGACCGCATCGAACAGGCGATCAAGGTCTTGCGGCTTGCTGTTGAAGGTTGGGCCGAACTGCAGGGTGTCGCCGCCGAAACGCACGTAGAACCCGGCTTTCCACAACGCCATGCCCGCCTCGAACGGACGCACAATCGCATCGCCATCACGCGGGGCAATCTGGATCGCGCCGGCCAAACCGTAGTTACGAATGTCGATGATGTTCTTCGAGCCTTTCAGCCCGTGCAGCGCATTTTCGAAATGCGGCGCGACTTCGGCGACGCTTTGCACCAGGTGTTCCTTTTGCAGCAAATCGAGTGCTGCCAGGCCCGCGGCGCACGCCACCGGGTGTGCCGAGTAGGTATAGCCGTGCGGGAATTCCACCGCGTACTCCGGCGTCGCCTGGTTCATGAACGTGTGATAAATCTCGGAACTGGCAATCACCGCGCCCATCGGGATCGCGCCATTGGTGACTTGCTTGGCGATGCACATCAGGTCCGGGGTCACACCGAAACTGTCGGCGCCGAACATCGAACCGGTACGACCGAAACCGGTGATCACTTCGTCGAACACCAGCAGGATGTTGTGCTGATCGCAGATTTCGCGCAGACGCTTGAGGTAACCCTCAGGCGGAACCAGCACGCCAGCGGAGCCGGCCATCGGTTCGACGAAGACTGCAGCGATGTTCGAAGCGTCGTGTAATTCGATCAACTTCAGCAACTCATCTGCCAGGGCGATGCCGCCCTCTTTCGGCATGCCACGCGAATAGGCATTGCTCGCCAGCAAGGTGTGCGGCAGGTGATCGACGTCCATCATCGCCTGACCGAACATTTTGCGGTTGCCGTTGACGCCGCCGAGGCTGGTGCCGGCAATGTTCACGCCGTGGTAACCCCGGGCGCGGCCAATCATCTTGGTTTTGGTCGCCTGACCTTTCAAACGCCAGTAGGCGCGGACCATCTTCACGGCGGTATCCGCACACTCGGAACCCGAGTCGGTGAAGAACACGTGATTCAGATTGCCCGGCGTCAGGTCAGTGATTTTCTCGGCCAACTGGAACGACAACGGGTGGCCGTACTGGAAACCCGGCGAGTAATCGAGCGTGCCCAACTGCTTGGCGACCGCTTCCTGAATCTCCTTGCGCGTATGCCCGGCGCCGCAGGTCCACAGACCCGAAAGCGAATCGTAGACTTTGCGGCCCTTGTCGTCCGTCAGCCAACTGCCTTCGGCGGCGACGATCAGTCGCGGATCACGCTGGAAATTTCGGTTGGCCGTGTAGGGCATCCAGTGCGCATCAAGCTTGAGCTGGCTGGCCAGGGAAGTCGGGGCGTTTTCGGGCAAGTTCATTGATTAAAACCTCGCAGGCAATAAGCGGCATAGAGATCAAAAGCGTTCTTGCAGCTAAATTGCCACGGGGATAAAGTCGGTGAAATCCAACTCTTCTAACCTTCAGTCAGCCAGTCACTAAACTTTCATCTCCCAACCATGAGCGCCCAACCATGAGCACCCGCCGCCCCGATCCGCTGGCCCAGGTCAGTGACTTTGATATCCGCTTGTTGCGGATTTTTCGCAGCGTGGTCGAGTGCGGCGGCTTCTCGGCGGCGGAGTCAGTGCTCGGCATCGGTCGCTCGGCCATCAGCCAACAGATGAGCGATCTGGAGCAGCGCCTCGGCTTGCGCCTGTGCCAACGCGGGCGCGCCGGGTTTTCCCTGACCGAAGAAGGTCGCGAGGTTTACCAATCGGCGTTGCAGCTATTAAGTGCGCTGGAAAGTTTCCGCACCGAGGTCAACGGCCTGCACCAACACCTGCGCGGCGAGTTGACCATCGGCCTGACCGACAACCTCGTCACCCTGCCGCACATGCGCATTACACATGCCTTGGCACAATTGAAGGAACGCGGGCCGGACGTGCAGATTCAGATCCGCATGATTGCCCCGAATGAAGTCGAACAAGGCGTGCTCGACGGACGCTTGCATGTTGGCGTGGTGCCGCAGGCCAGCGCGTTGTCGGGGCTGGAATATCAGCCGTTGTACAGCGAGCGTTCGCTGTTGTATTGCGCGGTCGGCCATCCGTTGTTTTACGTTGATGACAAACAACTGGACGATGATCGTCTGAACAGCCAGGACGCGATTGCGCCGACCTTCCGTTTACCCGCCGAAATCCAGGCGCATTACCAAGCGCTGAACTGCACCGCCAGCGCCTCCGACCGTGAAGGCATGGCGTTCCTGATTCTGACCGGACGCTACATCGGCTACCTGCCGGACCATTACGCGAGTCTCTGGGTGCAGCAAGGTCGCTTGCGCGCGCTCAAACCCACCGCGCGTTTTTACGACCTGAGCCTGGCCTCGGTCACGCGCAAGGGCCGGCGCCCGCACCTGGTGCTGGAAAGTTTCCTCGAAAGCCTTGCCGCCACCCGCTAATAAACGAAGAACCCTGTGGGAGCGAGGCTTGCCCGCGAAGGCGTCATATCAGCCAACATCAGTGTTGAATGTCAGACCGCTTTCGCGAGCAAGCTTCGCTCCTACAAGGGCAAGGTTTTATCGTGTCAGCACTTGTCTGAAACCGGCGGGTGCGCTATCAACGCAGGGGTTGCACCCACAGACCATTCCGGAAGTGCCTATGACCTTTGAAGTCCCCGCCCACGGCGGCAAACCTGCCAGCCGCATTCGTCAGAAGAACGAAGAGACGATCCTCAAAGCCGCCGAAGATGAATTCGCCCGCCACGGGTTCAAAGGCACCAGCATGAACACCATCGCCGTGAATGCCGGGTTGCCCAAAGCGAACCTGCATTACTACTTCAGCAACAAGCTGGGTTTGTACGTGGCAGTGCTGAGCAACATCATCGAATTGTGGGACAGCACCTTCAACACCCTCACCGCCGACGACGATCCGGCCGAAGCGCTGACGCGTTACATCCGCGCGAAAATGGAATTCTCCCGACGCCAACCGCAGGCCTCGCGGATTTTCGCCATGGAAGTGATCAGCGGCGGTGAATGTTTGACCGAGTATTTCAACCAGGATTACCGCGCTTGGTTCAAGGGACGCGCCGCCGTGTTCCAGGCCTGGATCGATGCCGGCAAAATGGACGCAGTCGACCCGGTCAACCTGATCTTCCTGCTATGGGGCAGCACGCAGCACTACGCCGACTTCGCCACGCAGATTTGCCG
The DNA here is from genome assembly GCF_002836905.1 of Pseudomonas sp. 43NM1. Lineage (NCBI taxonomy): Bacteria > Pseudomonadati > Pseudomonadota > Gammaproteobacteria > Pseudomonadales > Pseudomonadaceae > Pseudomonas > Pseudomonas sp. 43NM1. The sequence goes on from NZ_MKGS01000073.1 coordinate 5,459, forward strand.
AGTCAGCGGCCGCGCCAAGTTGACCAAGCAAGACATGGAAGATGCCGGCAACAATCTGATTCGAATTATTCTAAAGGGCTGCGGCCTGACACCGACTATCTAAGCGACCTATGCCTTTTACCCTCAGCGACTTTTGCGAATACCGCGAAGAGATTCGCAAAAGCCGCTTCATCACCCTCGCCGCGCCAATCAGCAGCCCGGCCGACGCCCAAACATTCATCGAGCAGCACAGCGACTTGAACGCCACGCATAATTGCTGGGCGTGGAAACTCGGCGGCCAATACCGCAGCAACGACGATGGCGAACCCGGCGGCACCGCTGGCCGGCCAATCCTGGCGGCGATTGAAGCGCAGGATTGCGATCAAGTCGCGGTGTTGGTGATTCGCTGGTACGGCGGCATTCAACTCGGCACCGGAGGACTGGCCCGCGCGTATGGCGGCGGCGCCAACAAATGCCTGCAAGCGGCGCCGAAAATCGAATTGATCAGCCGCGTGCCGCTGAGTTGCGCGTGTGCGTTCGGCGAATTGGCACTGGTGAAGTTGCGGGTGGCGGAGCTGGGCGGGTTGGTGGTCGAGGAATCGTTCACCGCCAACGGCGTCGATCTGAAACTGGCGCTGGGCGAAGCGCAGATTGAAACGCTGCAATTGCAGCTCGCCGATTTGAGCCGTGGACGCATTCTTCTTGAGCGGTAAGTCTTGAGCGATGCAGGCTGCAATATTTCAGGGCGTTGATCCTGTTCACTGCGATCGACACTTGCCCACATCTACTGTGCACCCGGCTGTGGATAACCTGAGCACATAGCGCTGTAACCCTTCTGTCATGCGGCTTTGCGGGGATTGTACGTTTTTCGTCCAAAGCGCCATCAAAAACGCCAAATCCACGGAAAAACAAACAGTTAGCGCGGTTTATCACCTTTAGAAGATAGCGGCGTTGCGCTTATGCCCGAGCGTCGAGCTTGCACACAAATACTGTGGAGCAAGCTGTGGATAACCCGTTCATGCCTCGCGCAGCCCCATATCCGGCATAGCTTGCAGCCGATTGCTCGTTTTTTGATCAACCGTCGCGGACAAAAAAGGAGCCTTATCAAGCCCTTTGCTCCGAAGTGGTGCCTGAGCTGCGCAAACATCCTCTCGCCACATCCCGCGCAAAGCCTGCCCCGGCATGGCTCGACGCAAATTCCTGACTCAATGGCCAGAAAATTGCTTTATCCACAGGCATTCACTCCATCGACCCGAGCCTGTCATGCCCAACCC
>NZ_MKGS01000074.1:0-6635 GCF_002836905.1 Pseudomonas sp. 43NM1
GCCCTTGGTGTCGGCCAGGCCTTTGGCGCAACCAGCGGCGCCGGTGCAGGCGATCACGTGGGCCAGCGCGTCGGCGGTGGAACAGCGCAGACCCAGTTTTTCCAGGTTGTGGATAACTTCAGCGGCGGCGCTTTCGGCGATGTTCGGCAGCAACAGGCTTTGCCACGGGGTGAAACGCAACGTGCCGTCGCCGTGCTCGCGGGCCAATCGCGCCGCGCCGCGCAGCATCGCCGGATCGAGCCGGCCCAGCGGCGGCACCGCGCCGACATACACACGCCCGGTCTGCCCCTGCGGGTGCGCGCCGATGTGCACAGCGCTGGCAATGCGCGGCGTGTACTCGACGGGCAGCAGCGGCACGCGTTCGCCCAGTGTTGCGATGAAATCTGCCAGCGGATACTCGCCGAGCAAATGCCGCATGCGCGTCTGATCGGGGCGCGCCAGGTCGAGGAACAACTCAAGCACCGCAATCACCAGCGCATGACCATGCGCCAATGGCACCGCAGCAATCGCCGTATCGCTCGGGCAGCCGGCCAGTCCAAACGCGAGCAGGTATTCGCCATCCTGTTCAACCGCGCTCAGCCACAAATCATGGTGATGTTCGAGCATCGCCAGCGCTTCGCCGCCGTCCAGTTGCACGGCGAACTTGGCGCTCAGCTCATGGAAACGCGGATGGCTTTGCAGGCTGCCAAGAATCTTTTCGGCCAAGGGCCGCGTGTCGAGCAGCATTTGCCGGTCGATGCCGGCGCCGGGGCTGAGCATCAGGTTGCGCACGTCATCGCCCGCCGCCGTGCGCGGGCCCAATCCAGCGGCCAACAGGCTTTCGATCAGCGGCGTTTCGGCGCAGCCGATCCCGCGAATCTGCAAGTTGGCGCGGTTGGTCGCCTCGATTACGCCAGCGGCAAAACGCTCGGCGGCAGCGGCGACCGCATCGGCCTGATCAGCACTGATCGCGCCGCCATTCAACTTGATCCGGCAAATCCCGCCATCCAGTGCCTGGACAATACGCAGCAACCCCGGGCAAGCCGAGGGGCGTAGAGCGCAGGACAACGGACGTGGGTTCAAAGGGCAGACCGGCAGAGTGGCGAAGGCGCTTCGCGGGCGAAGGCGCGGTATTATGCCTGCTTTGTTCGACGGCATGAAAAGCCTGCCCGTCGGATCAGTCCGTTTCAGGACTATTTTTGAGGACCGCAGATGCAGCCCTGGCTGACAGTAGTAGGTATCGGTGAAGACGGTTTCAAGGGCCTGGGCAAGCATGCTCGACGGGCTCTGCTGGGCGCTTCGCGGATCATTGGTGGCCAGCGCCAACTGGATTTGTTGCCGGTGTGCATTCGTGGCGAGCGGCAATTGTGGCCGAGTCCGTTTTCCCTGGCGCCGGTGCTGGAGCACGCTGGCGAAGCGGTTTGCGTGCTGGCCAGCGGCGATCCGATGTTCTTCGGCGTCGGCGCCAGCCTCGCGCGGCAGGTGCCGTCCGAGCAGATGCTGATTCTGCCGGCGCCGTCATCCTGCTCACTGGCGGCGGCGCGCATGGGCTGGCCTTTGCAGGACGTGGTAACGCTGTCGGTGGTCGCCCGCCCGGTGGCGGCCCTGAATGCGCAGCTGTTCAGCGGCGTGCGGTTGCTGGTGTTGAGCAATGACCGCAGCAGCCCGGCGGCGGTTGCCGAGCTGTTGCGCGAGCGCGGTTTTGCCCCGAGCCGAATGACCGTGCTGGAGCATTTGGGCGGCGAGGCGGAACGGCGCATCGACGGTGTCGCGGCTGATTGGGCGGTTGCTGATATTGCCGACCTCAACGTGATCGCCATCGAGTGCCGCGCCGAACCCGGAATCGTGCGCCTGTCACGCCTCGCCGGACTGGCGGATTCAGCGTTCAAACATGACGGACAACTGACCAAGCGCGATGTCCGCGCCATCACCCTCGCCCGCCTCGCGCCGATACCCGGCGAACTGCTGTGGGACGTCGGCGCCGGCAGCGGCTCGATCGGCATCGAATGGATGCGCGCGCACCCGAGCTGCCGCGCACTGGCAATTGAGGCCGATGACGGCCGCCAAGCCTTGATCGAACACAACCGCGACGCGCTCGGCGTGCCCGGTTTGCAATTGATTCGCGGCAGCGCGCCGCAGGCCTTGGCCGGGCTCGAACGCCCGGACGCGATTTTCATCGGTGGCGGCGTCACCCGTGATGGCGTGCTCGACAGCTGTTGGGCCGCGCTCAAACCCGGCGGTCGATTGATTGCCAACGCCGTGACCCTGCAAAGTGAAATGACCTTGATGGCCTGGCGCGAACAGCACGGCGGCGAGCTGACGCGCATCCACATCGCCCAGGCCCAGCCATTGGGCGAGTTCGATACCTGGCGCCAGGCACTGCCGATCACTTTGCTCGACGTGACGAAGCCGTTCGATGCGTGACGAAACCGCCGAACAGCCCGCGCCCCTGCGCAGCGGCCTGACCACCGGCAGCTGCGCCACCGCCACCAGCCTCGCCGCCGCACGCCTGTTGCTCAGCGGCTTGGCGGCGGACGCGGTGCAGATCATCTTGCCCAAAGGCAAACAGGTGCAGATGCGCCTGGAGTTCTGCCGTTTGCACGATGACGGCGCCGAGGCCGGAACGATCAAGGACGCTGGCGACGACCCGGACGTGACCCACGGCGCGTTGCTTTACTCGCACGTGCGCCTGGGCGCCGCGCCGGGGATTCGTTTTATCGCTGGCCGGGGCGTCGGCACCGTCACCCGGCCGGGTCTGGTGTTGAATGTCGGCGAACCGGCGATCAACCCGGTGCCGCGCAAAATGATCACCGATCACCTGACGTCGCTGGCTGCGGAGCTGAGCTATGGCGGTGGTTTTGAGGTGACGGTCAACGTCGAGAATGGCGAGGCGCTGGCGTTGAAAACCATGAATCCGCGCCTGGGGATTCTCGGCGGTTTGTCGATCCTCGGCACCAGCGGCATCGTCCGGCCGTTTTCCTGCGCGGCGTACATCGCCTCGATCCATCAAGGCATCGACGTCGCCAAAACCAACGGCTATCAGCACATCGCCGCGTGCACCGGCAACGCCAGCGAAGACACCATGCGCCGGGTCTACGACTTGCCGGAAATCGCCCTGATCGAAATGGGTGACTTTGTCGGCGCGGTCCTCAAACACCTGCGCCGCGTGCCTGTGGATAAGTTGAGCATCTGTGGCGGCTTCGGCAAGATCAGCAAACTGGCGGCCGGCCACATGGATTTGCACAGCCGCCATTCCAGCATCGACCTGCCACAACTGGCGCAATGGGCGGCGGCGATTGGCGCCGATGAGGTGTTGCAGCAATCGATCCGCGCCGCCAACACCAGTCAACAGGCGCTGGCCATGGCCAGCGCGGCGGGAATCGCCCTGGGTGACGCAGTGTGCCGACACGCGCTGGAGTTTGCCCGCAGCGTAGTGCCGGCGCAGGTTCAGGTCGAAGTGTTCGCGATTGATCGTCAGGGCGGGATAGTCGGGCATGCTGGAAGTTAACGTAAACCTCCCGACCGATGAGCACCTGTGGCGAGCGAGCTTGCTCGCGTTTGAGGGCGCAGCACTCACAGGATCTATGCCGCTGCGCAAATCCTTGGGGCCGCTGCGCAGCCCAGCGCGAGCAAGCTCGCTCGCCACGGGGGGTTGGGTTGGTCGTTGTTTTTGTGCACTGCCATGCAGGAGTTTTTGATGAAACGTGTGTTGTTGCTTGGTGGTGTGACGGAGGCGTTGGCGATTGCCCGGACGCTGGGGCCGCAGCATATCTATAGCCTTGCCGGTGTCGGTCGGGTGCCGACGGATTTGACCTGCCAGGTGCGTGTCGGTGGTTACGGCGGGGCTGAAGGTCTGGCGCAATTCATCCGCGATGAACGGATCGGTCTGCTGCTGGACGCCACCCACCCTTACGCCGCGCAAATCAGCCAGAACGCCGCGACTGCCGCGCAATTGAGCGGCATCCAATGCTGGGCGTTGCGCCGCCCGGCGTGGCAGCCACAGGCCGGGGATGACTGGCGCGAAGTCCGCGATTGGGCCGAACTGATCGAGGCGCTAAAGCCCTTCCGCCGACCGCTGTTCACCCTCGGCCGCGAGCCCTTGCAGCATCTCGACGACATCCCCCCGGAGCAATTCTGGACACTTCGCGCCCTCGACGTTTACCCCGGCAACGAGCGCTGCGAAATCATCGGCGCGCGCGGCCCTTTCCTGCTCGAAGACGAAAGAGAGCTGTTCCAACGCCGCCAGATCGACGTGCTCATCAGCAAAAACAGCGGCAGCACCGCCACCGAGCCGAAACTCGAAGTGGCCCGCGAGCGCGGGGTGCCGGTGCTGGTATTGAAGCGGCCGGTGTTGGCGGCGGTTGATCGGGAGTTTGGTTCGGTGGCGGATGTGCTCAGCGCTCTGATCCTGTCCGAATTTTCCTGAAACTGCCTGAAACCTGCGAATTTTCCGGCAGAACTTACAGAAAAAGGCGTCTGGTCGTCCTCACCTCTTCAACCCTATATTCAGGCTCTGCCAATTAATCACGCCAACACACCCGCCATTCGAGGGGGTCAGGCAGATTCATCCCGAGAAAAGCGGCGCTTGCCAAACCTGTATCCCAAGGAATACGATCCCGACATGATCGACTTCAAACGATCCCGAGCATTCGCTGACTGGCTTGACTCACTGAAAGACACCATTGGTAAAGCCAAGGTAGTGGCCAGACTTCGCGCCGCAGAACATGGAAATTTCGGTGATTGCGAATCTGTAGGGTCGGCGGTTTACGAAATGCGCGTGCATTTCGGTCCGGGCTACAGGGTGTATTTCACGCGCAGAGGCGCGGTGGTTTACCTACTGTTGATCGGCGGCGCCAAGTCGACTCAAAAAAGAGATATCAAACGCGCCATTCAGATGGTGCAAAACATCGGAAATGAGGAGTAATCATGGCCGAACAATTCACCCGCTTCGACGCTGCCGAGTTCCTCAAGACACCTGAGGAAATGGCGGCTTACCTGGATGCCTGTTTTGACGAGGATGCAGGGGATGGCGTGCTGATCCGTGCCGCGCTCAATGATATCGCCCGGGCACAAGGGATGACTCAGGTCGCTCGTGATGCAGGGCTGGGGCGCGAGAGTTTGTACAAAGCGTTAGGTAGCACTGGCAATCCTGAATTCGCGACTATCATGAAAGTCATGAAGGCCTTGGGTCTGCGCTTGCATGCCGTAGCGCTCTGAAAAGGCTGCGACACCACACCGCACGCCGCTTTTTTACTTATCGGCCCTGATCAGGCTAAATAGCCGCGCCTGATCGTCCACCTACCGGATTTGTCTCATGTCCCGACAACGGCTCGCATTTGCCTGGATCGCCTGCTTTGCAGTGCTGTTCAATATGCTCGCCATGCCGATGACCGGGGCGATGGCGCAGTCGGCGAAGTCACCCGCCGAGCAACTATTGTGGGGCAGTTTTTGCACGTCCAGCGGCAGCAAAATGGTCGCTATTTCACTGGGGCCGATTGACTCGCCAGCGCCGCAGAATGACGATCACTCCACCATGCAGCATTGCTGGTGTTGCTCCGGCTCGGCACCGTTGGTTGCGTTGCCGGGGCATGTGCCGCAGCTGTATTTCGCCCGGTTCGAGGGCCATAAAGCCCAGCCTGCGGCGACGCTCGACACGCCGACACCGCGCCAGCAATGGCCAAGTCTCAATCCCCGCGCTTCCCCTCTGGTGTGATTCGTTCTCGCAATCGACCTGCGTTTTGAATCGTCCTGGAGATCTGCCATGTTGAACAAACTCATCGTTCTGGCCGCGTTGCTGCTGCCTGCCTGCTTCGCCAATGCTCTTGATTTCAAGGCCGGCGAATTGCAAATCGCCCATCCGTGGTCGCAGGAACTGCCGCCCAACGCACCGACCGTCGCGGCTTATTTCGTGATTCACAACGGCGGGAAAACCGCCGACCGTTTGCTCAGCGTCGATTCGCCGATTGCGGCGCAAGCGCAGTTGCATGAGCACGTGAAACAGAATGACCTGATGAAAATGCAGCAAGTGCCCAGCGTGGAAATCCCGGCCGGCGGCGAGGTCAGATTTGCGCCGATGGCGTATCACGTGATGCTGCTGGACCTGAAGGATCGCAGCCTGTTGACCGACGGCAAACGCTTCCCGTTGACCCTGCATTTCGAGCAATCCGGCAACGTGACGGTTGAAGTCACGGTGCAGAAGCAGCCGCCGGGAGACGCGCAAATGCACGCGCACGCCCAGTAAGCATTTGAGCCGATAACGCCATGCGCCCGCCTCGCGCCAGGACCTCCGCCCACCGCCATCAGACGTTAAGCCTGACGCGCGGGAGCTGGATCAGCCTGTTCGCCATGCTGATGATCTTCATCGGACCGCTGATTTCTCAGTCGATGCCGATGGATCAACGCGCCGCCGCAATGACCTCGATGTCCATGTCGATGTCCATGTCCATGTCCAAAGACATGAGCATGTCGATGGACATGGGCGCGGACGTCCACGGCGAACACGCGCAGCAAGCCGCCGCTGAACATTGCCCGCCCGCCGCCGAGCATCATGCGCTGTGGGAGAAATGCGGTTATTGCAGTCTGTTGTTCAACTGCCCGGCGCTGACCGGCGGGCAGATTTTCGTCGCTTTTGACACACCACCCCCCAACACTTTCAC